>DHQH01000072.1 GCA_002410125.1 Alphaproteobacteria bacterium UBA5343 | reverse complement strand
CAACTACCGCATGACCCATTTGAATTAAGTTAAAAACCTTCCAAAACATATTATGTTTTATAGTCATTTATAAAAGAATAACTTCCTAAGATATTCATATTAATCCATAATATTTTATATATGTAAAAATTAATACAACTAAAAATGTAAAAATAATTTGACATTGTGATTTATAGGAGTAAGTTTTTGATGTGCTGTTTTTACTAAAATGGAGAGTAGATATGTTTACTAGAATTAATGAATTAAAAAATTGGAGAATATTTAGAGATTTTAAATGGAACAAAGATATACCAAGTTTTAATAAATACAATTTGGTATATGCTTGGAATGGTGCAGGAAAAACAACATTGTCGAAATTATTTCAAGTTTTTGAAAACAATGAAAGTATAGATGATTTTCCTGATGGAAAGTTTAAAGTAGAAATAGGTGATAAAATTATAACTGAAAAGAACTTTAAAGATGTAGAGTTAAACATTAGAGTTTTCAATAAAGATTTTATCAAAGAACATATATCTTTTGAAGAAAATACTTCAAATATTATAACATATTTAGGAAAAGAAGCTAAAGAAACAGCAGAAAAAAAGAAAGAGTTAGAACTAGAAATTGAAAGATTAAACAGAGATATTGTTAATTATGATTATCAGGAAGATGAAAAAAAACTCGATGGGTTATTAAAAAATCAAGCAAAAGAGATAAAGACTCTTTTTTTAGATAATAGTTTTTCTGAGATGAGTAGCTTTACTAAAAAAGGAGTATTAAATATTATAAATAGTATAACTGCTTATGATAGTTCAGTTATATTATCTGATAATGAAGAAATAGAAGCATTATCTTCGGTAAAGTCTTTATCATCAGATAAATTACCAAATATAACCTCATATATTGGGAGATTTGAATCTGCAAGTTTATTAGAGAGTGTTAAGGATACCTTGCAAAAAGATATTATATACAACGGGATAGAGGAGTTGGATGAGAATGGAGAGCTAAAGAAGTGGGTAAAACAAGGTTTTATAGATTATCATAAAAATAATAAACAATGCAAATTTTGTGGAAGTGAAATATCAAACCATAGATGGGAAGAATTAAATAATTATTTTAATGATGAATATTTGTCTTTATCTGCCAATATCGACATTATGATTAAAGAGCTTGAGTTACTAAAAGAAACACCAAGAAAATTGTCAGATTATTTAGATAATGAATTTAATATTATAAACGATGATATAAAGGAATATAATACATTAAAAAATGAATATAATGATTATTGGTCTAATTATCCAAATAAAATAGATTTAATAATAAATTTACTTAAGAATAAAAAATCAAAACCTAATACAAATTTCTATAATGAAGATATGTTTAATGAGTTTAATGAGGTATCGAGTAATTTAAAGGCAATTATTAATAAAATAAATGCTTTTTGTGAAACTCAGATAAGTAAAATTAAAAATATAGAAGCTATAAAAACAGCAAATAAAAATAAAGTATTAAATTCTATAGTGATGAAATCTATATTTAATGAATATAGTACAATTAATTCATCTATAGGTTTAAAAAAAATAAAATATCAAGAGTATTATTCCTTAATAGCAACAAAGTCTCAAACGTTAAGAGATTTAAACAATCAATCGTCAAGTACAGGTAAGGCTATAGGTGAAATTAATAAGTATATAAAGTCTTTACTAGGTAGAGAGAATTTATTTCTTGAATTAAATGGTGGTAAGCCATATTATTTAATTAAAAGAGATAATGAAAATGCTGAAAATTTGAGCGAAGGTGAAAAATCAGCTATATCTTTTGCTTATTTCTTAGCGAAATTTGATGAGAGTGACTTTAATTTCAAAGAAGGTATTGTTGTTATTGATGATCCTATATCTAGTTTAGACTCTAATATATTGTTTCAGGCATATTCTTTAATAATGAAGTTTTTTAATGGTAAAAGAGATTTTGAACAGTTATTTATTCTAACTCATAATTATCATTTTTTCAGGGAATTTAGAAATGATTTTATTTTTAGAAATAAAATTAAGAAAAATGAAGGTAAAGATAATATAGCTTCTATATATTCTCTAAGATGTAATCTTTTGAGTGGTTTAAGAAACTCATATATCACAAAAATTGATAAAACTTTAGAGAATTATCAATCTGAATATCAATATTTATTTAGTGAGATATATAATAATTATAAGGATTTAGATATTAAAGATACTTATTATATTCCTAATATAGCAAGAAGGTTCATAGAGATATTTTCTTTCTTTAAATTTCCAGAGGTTAACAGTTCTCAGGTTAGAATTGAGCAATTAATAAAAGATTCTGGTTTTTCTGAATGTAAAGGATTGTGGCATTTTCTAAATATATTGTCTCATGGTCAAGATGGAAATAGTTTAGAATTATTTTTTGATTATGATGTAAAGGAGCAAATTACTAATTTATTATATTTGTTATGTAAAGTTGACGAGCATCATTTTAGAGAGCTTTTAAAAATTTGTGGTGTAAAAAATAGTAAGTTTTTAGAGCTAAAACAAGAGTTAGGTGTTGTTCCTAAGGAATAATGGTGTTCTCACTCCAAATCCCAACAAGTTGGGTCTGATGGATTTTTGAATAAGGTGCATTAAATTAAGGAAGCCCTGAATTCTAGTGTAGTGATTCCTACATGAATTTAGGGCTATCCGTAAATTTAGTGTGATTTAGTTAAAAAGACGAAGATTTATTTAATAGATGCTATCACATCCTGATAAACCCTAACTTTGAAATCCTTACTATAATCATTAAGTAGAGTAAACATAATGTCTTGATACATCTCACCAGCAAGCTTGTCTTTTGTCTCACCGATGGTTTTCTTCATATCGGCTTTGCTTGCTTCAATCACTTTGATTGGTTGTGAAATTACATAACCCTCATTGGTAGGGGCTATATCAGCCATATTCACAGGGTTTTTGAAGATTTGTGCCACTACACCTTCAGAAAGTTTGTTATTCTTCTCAAATCTCTTTATAGGCTTGGTGATGGTAACTCCAAAGCCATTTCTAGCAGCTACATCATTAATTGACTTACCATTTTTAATTTCTTCAAAGATTTTATCAGAAAGTTTTTGGGCTGTAGCTCTTTTACGATCCTTAGTCCAAATCTTAACTAGCTCAGACTTAACACTAGCCATAGACTTTGGCTCTGCAGGTTTCACACTATCAACTCTAACCATAAAGAAACCATTATCATGCTCAACAATTGTAGAAATCTCACCGGCATTATAAGAATATACAGTATCTGTTAGCTCCACCAAACCTTTAACTTCGCTAGGAAGTGTGCCTTTACCAGTGATTTTACCATCAATATCAAGCCCTGTGATTACAACACTTGATAATTTAAGCTGCTTAACAGCTTCTTCAATACTAGCACCACTACCAATTAAATCATCTAAATTACGAGAGATTTCATAAATATCATCATATGCTTTTTCTCTTTTTAGATTTTCGATAATGTCTTTTTTAGCTTTGGCAAAAGATACCTTATTCATTGGCTCAATAGATGCAACTTGCATAATATGCCAACCAAACTCAGATTTAGTAGGTTTGATATATCCACCTTTAGCAAGTTTGAACACATCTTCTGCCACATCAGCAATCAACATATCTTTTGAATTAAGACCTAGTTTTGTGTCTTCTACAGATTGTTTAGCCACATCTTTAGCCACACTCATAAAGTCTTTACCAGTTTCAAGTTTTTTATATGCCTTCCTAGCATCTTCTTCTTTTTCAAACACCATAGTTAAGATGTCTCTTTTTTCAGGTGTTACATATTGGTTTATGTTTTCATTATAAATTTCTTTAGCTTGAGCTTCATCAACTGCAATATTTTTTAAGATTTTATCAGCAGTAACCGAAACAAGAGTAAAATCACGAGTTTCTGGAATCATAAATGTATTTTTGTAGTCTTCATAATACATATCTAATTCTTCTTTTTGCATTACTTCGCTAAGTTTCACATCTTTGAATTTGATGTTTAGAAGTTTTGCAACTCTTTTCTCATTATTATATTTATTGATATATTCCACCATAATTTCAGGAACATTGATATTCGCAGTAGGGATGCCAACAATATAATTTCTAGCAATATCATTTTTAAGAAGGTTTATATATTGATCTTCGCTAAATCCAGCACCTTGAATAAGTCTTCTAAATTTATATAAGTCAAATTTGCCATCCGCATCATGGAAGTCTTTTTGAGCGAAAATTTCATCTCTTGCGATTTCATCACTCACTCTAAGTCCCATTTCTTTAGCTTTTTCTTTTATAACGATTTTAGAAACATTCTTTCTAACAATATTATTCAGAAGTCCCATTTTAACAGCATCTTCAATTGAGAATTCTTCACCCAAATATCTTTTGGCATTTTGAGTTTCTTTTGATAACTCATAATAAAGTTCTTTCATGGTAACTACAGACGAGCCAACTTTAATAGCTACCTTATTTGGGTTTCTGCCTCCAAATGAACCACTAACTCCAAACAATGCCATAAAACTAATAGCGGTTAGAATTAATAGAATTTTAATTGCCCAAGTGTCTTTAGCTTTTCTAAGTACTGTAATCATATTTCTTCCTTACTTTATATTATATATTTATAGTATTTTTTGTATTATAGGCAAATCACTAGTTATTTTGCAATTCATACTTATCTTTTACACAATATATTTAAGCAAATATAATAAATCTGCTTGATTTTTGTTCATAAATGAAATATCCAATAGCAATAAAATAATTAATATGCTAAAAAAATTATAAATCTAAACTAATTAAGGATAAAATTATAATGAGTGAAAGAAAGATTTTAATCGCTGGTAACTGGAAAATGAATGGTCTTACTAAAGATGCAGTTGAATTGTCAGGTAGTATTGCAGCTAAAATTGATGTTTATGGTAAAGAACCAGAATGTGAGTTTTTAGTATGTCCTCCAACAGTTCAAATTTCTACAGTTGCAGAAATCGTAGAAGACACAATGATTGCAGTAGGTGGTCAAGATTGCCACTTTGCAGAAAAAGGTGCTCACACAGGTGATACCAGCCCATATATGTTAAAAGATGCTGGTTGCAGCTTTGTAATTGTTGGTCACTCAGAAAGAAGAGCAAATCACGGCGAGACAGATGAAATCGTTCTTAAAAAAGCAGAACTTGCAAATACAGCAGGTCTAAAAGCTATCATTTGTATTGGTGAAACAGAAGCAGAAAAAGATGCTGGTAAAACAATTGATGTTTGTAAAACTCAAATAGGTGGTTCTGTTCCAGCAAATGCTACTGCAGAAAACACAGTAATTGCTTATGAACCAGTTTGGGCTATTGGAACAGGTAGAACTCCAACCGCTGAAGATGTTCAAGCAACTCACAAAGAAATCAGAGCTGCCTTAGCTGCAAAAATCGGAGGCGAAGCAGACAAAGTACAAATCCTTTATGGTGGTTCAGTTAAACCATCAAATGCTAAAGAATTCTTATCACTTCCAGATGTTGACGGTGCATTAATTGGTGGTGCTAGCTTAAAAGCTGATGATTTCTGGGCAATTGCAGAAGCAACATTTTAATAAGGAAATAAAATAATGGAATCAGTTTTATTAGTAATTCATTTAATCATAGCAATTTTACTTGTAACAGTAATCTTACTACAAAAATCAGATGATGGTGCCCTAGGTGGACTAGGTGGTGGTTCATCATCAAATATGAGCATTTTCTCAGCTCGTGGTAAAGGAAATATCCTTACAAGAATCACAACTATCTTAGCTGTAGTATTCTTTGTAACAAGTATTACACTTTCTTTAATTCACAGAGGAGAAAACAGAACTAAAGGATCAATTTTAGAAGTTGAAGCTACAGATATTGCAACCGAAGCAGAAGCAAATACAGATGCTGCTCCAGTTGTTCCGATATCTGAGGAATAACTTTAAGAAAGATATGTTATGTTATTGAAAACTAACACAATTAAAAACTACTAGTAATTAAGTGGCGGGATACTCGCCACTTTTTTTTATTGAAATTTCAGGAGTACTCCAAATGTGTATTGAAAAATTATTAAAGAAATTAAACCCAAAAAATAAATTCATCTTTGTAACCGGTGGTGTTGTATCCTCACTTGGTAAAGGTTTAGCATCAGCTTCCCTTGCTGCAGTACTCCAAGCAAGAGGGTTTAAGGTAAGACTTAGAAAATTAGACCCATACTTAAATGTAGACCC
>DHQH01000064.1:37611-41735 GCA_002410125.1 Alphaproteobacteria bacterium UBA5343 | reverse complement strand
AGTTAGTGATTTTGAGCCTGAAAAGCAAAGAACTGATAAGAACTCATTTATTGAGTGCCCAGCTGTTTGGGGTGGGGTTGATGATGGTCGTTTTAATTAACTAACCTTTTTACTGTAATCAATTAGGTCGCCTGGGGTATTGATGTCGATGATGTCTAGCTCGTTTTTGGTTTTTACAGCTTTGGTATAGTCCGTATGTTCTAAAAATACTGGTCGAAGATGTGAATTATCTGGAATTAAATTGGCATCGGCAAATAAGTTTCTAGGCCAAAGGATTGGATTTTTCTTCACTCCTTCAAATTCTGAAATGCAAAGTGCTTCTTTTTTATTAGGTTTGAAAGATTTAATTAGTTTATCAATATGCTCTGTGGTAATTCCTGGCATATCAGCAGGGATTAGCAATGCTCCATCTACAGAATGAGGAAGGGAGCTAAGAGCTAAATCTATTGAGGTTTTAATACCCATTTTATAGCCAGTATTTCTTAAAATTACGACATCATAAGCTCTTAGATATTCTTCGGTTCTATCGGCCTCAAATCCGGTTACAACTATAATTGGACTTGCTTTTGATTTAAGGGCTGATTTGATAGATTGTAAAAATAATGGCTCGTCATTAATTTCATGAAGAAGTTTGTTATTGCCACCCATTCTAGTGCCACGACCTGCAGCTAATATGATAGCGGCGATGGTGCTTTTACCTTTTGCTTTAGTGCTGGTGCCAGAGAGTAATTCTGATTTGGTTTTATTAGTTATATTTGACTTTATACTAAGAGAGCCAAAACCTAATTGAGTGATATCTTCAATATTAAACTTTTGTTTTGATATTAATTTACATATTAGCTTATTGATAGTGTCATTATTTCCTAAATGATAGTTATGTGGGATTTGAATAACAGGTATTCTTTTGCCTTTATAAGCTAGGATTGTGTCAAAGCCTGTTTCTACGGGAATATGGATTTTATAAATATCAATAGCAGATTCTTTTAGAGCGGTCGGGATAATGTCAGATTTACCATAAGTTGGTTTGGCGGGGCTTATAATGATAAATTCTGCACCTTGATTGATTGCGGTATAGATAGAATTTGCTATATCTTCTGAGTTATGTTCACATTTTATATCACTTTTTAATTTACAATCAGCTTTTAGTAATAATTCTTCTAAATAGATTTTAGTAGATGAGGTTAGTTGTTCTTCTGTATCTGGCATTGTTGTTTGAATAAGAGTTGTTGTTTTGATGTTAAAATCTGCAACAGATATTAGTGAGCCTTGTCCTGTATTAGTATGGATAGTGTTGTTTACCTCATCAATATTGATTAGATATGGGATGATTCTGATAACGGCTAAAAGGTCATCTTTTTTTACAATTTCATCTTTTTTAATTGTGTTGATGAAAATATCAGGGTGAGAATTGTTAAAGCGGTTTATTCTAACTTCATCAATATCAATAATGCCGTTTTTTTCTGCAAATATGTGACAATATCCATCATCATTTAATATATAGGCGGTGTTGTTTCCTGTGATTGCGGCTGCTACCATTCCAATAGCTGTTTTTGCATCAATGTCGTTTTTATTTGGTTTGTAGCAAGAAATTGTTTCAAGACCTGCAAGTTTAAGGCTGGAAATGTTGGAGCTAGAGAGTTTGGTGCCTTTTTTGATTATTGAGCTTTTGAGTTCAATATCGTTGGCTAGGATTAATCCTTCAGCTTCAAAAACTTTAACTTCGTTTACTTGCATAATTACTCCTTGTCCTCATCTTTTGCACGAAATTACATCATCTGCATCGGTAAATTAAAAGATCCAAGTACTACTTGTACTAGGATTTATAATTTCCTCGAAGCTAATGCACCTTCGCACAAAATCCTTCAGATAAAATTTACAGGTGATTAGTTATTGTTGTTGTGCGATTACTTAAAATCTATAGTAAAAATTGATGTCTGTATAGTTGAGATAACAATTTTTGAACAATTTTGTTGATTTGATGGGTTGGTTTGGTTTAGTCTTTTTATGTGTCCAAATTATTGGGGGTTTGATATTTTAAATAGGGTGTATTGATATGGAAAAGCCAGAAATTAATTTGAAAGATTTACCAAAAGAAATAAATGGAGATAGAATCACATTAAAACAATTAAATTCAACATTTGAAAATGCTGAATTATTGTTTACTACTGTTGATGAGAATAGAGAATATTTAAGAGAGTGGATGGACTGGGTGGATCCTTATACTAAAGCTGAGGATGCTTATAACTATTTTAAGAAAAATGAAGAGAGGTTAGCAAATAATGAGAATGTTAGCTATGATATCTTTTTAGGTGATGTTTATCTTGGGAGGGTTTCTTGTTTTGGTATTAAAAATGGTATTGGAGAAGTCGGTTATTGGTTATCTCAAAAATATACGAATAATGGCTATATGACAGAAGCAGTTAATCTGTTAGAGAAAGAATTATTTGCGATAGGAATGAATAGAATAGTTATAAAATGTGATCCTGAAAATTTATCATCATCAGGGGTTGCTAAAAAAGCAGGTTATAAATTTGAAGCATTATTACATGCTGATGAATATTCTAATTTTAAGCAAGGTTATATAGATATAGAAGTTTATTATAAATTAAAATCTGATTATGAGGGATAGGTTTTGATGGAATTATCAGGATTTGGTAAAAAGATTATGGTAATTGGAAATTCTGCGGCGGGTAAATCAACCTTAGCTCACCAATTATCTGAGAAATTACAGATACCAGTCTATCATTTGGATGTGTTAGCTCATAAACCCAATACTGCTTGGGAAAGAATTCTGATGGATGATTTTGTTAGAAAACATGATGAAATTCTGAAAAATGATGAGTGGATTATTGAGGGGAATTTTATCAATACTTTTTCAAGAAGGTTAGATAAGGTAGATATAATTATCTTTCTTAGTATTAATCGTTTTAATTCAGCTTATAGATATATAAAGAGATGTTTTTCAAATAGGGCTAGATATGGTCACCCTAAGGGTAATAGTGATATATTTAGTTGGTCGCAATTTAAGTATATTTTATTTGGTTTTCCTAAGAAAAAGAGACAATATGAGAAGATTTTAAAAAGGGGTAATTATAGGGTAATAAAAATTACTTCATTTAATGATTTAGTGTTGTTTAAGAAGAAGTTAGGGCTTGAGACTAACTTTTAGGTGTTGTTTGTTGACTTTTGTTGATTTTGTCTATATGGTTTTGGTGTGAAATTGAAATAATTAATCAAAAATTCTATATATTATGAAGAAAACTGATATAGCGGGAGCTATTAAAACTATTATGTGTGAATGGAAAAAAATTTTCATTTCATCTTTGGGTAAGACTTTGCCTGAAAAGTCCTCTTGGGAAGAAATTTTTGAGGGGGGTCCTGAGTTTCTGATAGTTAACAGTTATCAGAGAATAACTGATAGTTTTACTGTATCGGAAAATGAATGGGCTGAATTTATGGAAAATATAAATTTTCCAGTTTTGTCAAAGTTATATGACAAATCTTGTATGAGCCTAAAAGTTCATGGTTATTCTGAGAAGGGTATTATAAGCGTTAGCAGTGGTGATATTAATAAGGGAAATGTTAAAATTGATAAAGGTGTATATTTTCTGAAAAACCCCTTATTACCTGTGATTTGTGTAGAGGGGATAGAGGCTCTGGATAGGGTCGGGGAATTTATTCTTTTTGATCCTTTATGGAATAATATATTGATTATAAAATCGGTGAAAAGTTTAGCTGATGAAGCAAAATTTGTAGAGGTTATAAAATCTACAAAAGATGTTTTGGCTTCTATGAAAAAGAATAGTAATTAAAAAAACTTGAAGTTATGAAAAACAAAACACTTTTAATAAAAGTATCAATAGTGATATGTGTATTATCATTTATTGGTTTGATTGCTGTTGGTGAGATGGGGCTGGATGATACCTATTGGGTAACAATTTTTGGAGTATCGCTTATGGTTTCAACGATTGTTGCTGCGGTAACTTTACTATATGAAGGGAAAGAGGTTTAGAGTAGGATTTAAGCCTCTGGTAATAAAAAAAAGGTTGGGAAGTGATTCCCAACCTTTTTTTGTGTCTTGATGACAGGGTAAGCTGTCTCGAGATTGCCACGCTTCGCTCGCA
>DHQH01000064.1:33401-37365 GCA_002410125.1 Alphaproteobacteria bacterium UBA5343 | reverse complement strand
CGCTTCGCTCGCAATGACGAGGAAGGTGAAATACCAATTATCTTTTTGAGAATTGGAATTTTGCACGAGCACCTTTTTTTCCGTATTTTTTTCTTTCAACAACACGAGCGTCACGAGTTAAGAAGCCTGCTTTTTTAAGAGCTGTTCTTAATTCTGGTTCATAATCGTTTAATGCTCTACTGATACCGTGTTTGATAGCACCAGCTTGACCAGAAAGACCTCCACCTTTAACAGTACAAACAACATCAAATTCGTTTACTCTGTTTGCAACTTCAAAAGGTTGGTTAATAATCATTTGTAATACTTGTCTTGGGAAGTATTTATCTAATGCTTTATTGTTGATTGAGAAGTTACCTTTACCAGGTTTGATCCAAACTCTAGCTACAGAATTTTTTCTTTTACCAGTTGCATAAGCTCTTCCTAATTTGTCTCTTTTAGGTTTTCTAACTTCCGCTGTTTCTTCTTTAGATACAGCTTGTTTTAAGTCTTCCATTGCGTTAATTGTTTCAGCCATGCTTATGAACTCCTTTTATTCTTAGGGTTTCTTGATGCGATATCAAGAACTTCTGGTTTTTGTGAAGCATGTGGGTGTTCTGTGCCAGCATAAACTTTAAGTTTAGTCATTTGGGCTCTACCTAATTTACCTCTTGAAACCATTCTTTCAATTGATTTGATTACAACTCTTTCTGGGTTTTTGCTTTCAAAAACTTTTTCAGGTGTTGTTGATTTTAATCCACCTGGGAAACCAGTATGTTTGTAATAAATTTTATCTGTTAATTTTTTGCCTGTAAGTTTTACTTTTTCAGCATTTATAATTACAACAAAATCACCACAGTCAATATGTGGAGTGAATGTTGGTTTATGTTTACCACGAAGTATTTTAGAAACTTCAGCTGATAATCTACCTAATACTACATCTTCAGCATCAACTAGATACCATTTTCTTTCTACTTCTGATGGTTTTGCAGAATATGTTGTGTTCATTTTCTCTTTCATCCTATTTGTAATCTTTGTTTTTTTTCTTAAAAGTAATACATCTTAAGAAAAAATCTTTCAGATCGGTTTTTTCCAATTTCATAATTGATGAGGGGCATTATGCCATTTTATTTTGTAATGTCAATAAAAATAAACACCATAAAATCAATGTATTATTATATGGTATTATTATACCATTTTCTAATATGTTGATTTTATTTAATTTTATTTTTATATTGTTTTTGGCATTTTAGTGAGTTTAGTGATTTAGAGTATAGATTCTTGTTTTTTTTGTTTTTTATTGAATTTTAAGTATTTACTGTTATATTAGTTATAAATTCAATTGGTTATAGGACTTCTTATGTCACAAAATAATACTAAATTGAGAATCGTGAAACATATAGGAGATGTTGATAAGAAAAAGGTCTCGTGGTTTTCTGTGTCTTTTAGTTGGAAAAAATTGTTTAGTTTTCCTAAAAAACATAAAAAGCCAGAATTTGAAGAAATTGTTAGTTCTATAGTTGATGATGTTAATACGATGGATGTTATAAGAAATAATAAATATAAGGAAAAAGACTATAAACAGGTTAATTTTATGGGGAGAAATAATTTCGCACCGAAAGTTATCTATGCTAGTGATAGAAGATATATTATAGTTAAAAAAGATAATTATCGTGAAGAGCAAGGTAATAAAGGATTAGAGGGTGGTGTTAAACTAGGTAATATGACATCTGATTTCTTTAAGGGGTGTAAGAGTGGAGATTTAATAAGGTTTAGGTTTGGAGAACATCCAGATGCTGGAAAAAAATGTGAAATTAAGGAATATTATGCGAGATTTAAGAGAATAAAAGATAAAGATATAATTCCTACATATCGTAGGGAGCAAAAGGAATTTCGCAATAGGCAATCTTTGATAAGGATAGAAGAAGCTAAAAGGGCTGAAGCAGAAAGGTTGGCAGAAGAAGAATTAAGAAAACAAAAGGATATTGCAGCTAGAAAAGCAAGAGTTGGTAGATATAGGGACTATGTGAGGAAGAGATATAATCCGCAGATGACAATTAAAAGATATGATGAGGCTGTTGATGGTCCTAGAGGAAATGTAAATAAATCATCTAGAGTAGTAGATAAGGTTATTAAAGTTAGGTTTGCGAGCTTGATTGAGACATCCGTTAATTAGTTTTTATAAAAAAATTATGAATTAATTTATCTAAAATCTTGACTTTTGGATTTAAAATTATCATATAATAATGTGTTCTTAATTATTAGGATATGTATGTAATGAGTAATCATGTTGTTAGTTATAATTCAAACTTACCTGCTATTGTTAATGATGGCGGGATACATGCTTATATTGAAAGAATTAAGAAATTTCCTATTTTATCTGAAGAAGAAGAATATAACTTAGCGGTGAGACTTAGAGAAGATGGAGATCTTGAGGCTGCTCAAAAACTAATTACTTCTCATTTAAGGTTAGCTGCAAAGATTGCATTTTCATTCAAACATTATGGGCTTCCGATGTCTGATGTGATTTCTGAGGCTAATATTGGTCTTATGCAGGCTGTTAAAAAATATGATGTTGAAAAAGGTGTGAGGCTATCTACTTATGCAATGTGGTGGATTAAGGCTCAGATTAATGAATATGTTATTAAATCTTGGTCTTTGGTTAAGATGGGAACGGTTGCTGCTCAGAAAAAACTCTTTTATAACTTAAATAAAATGAAAGCTAGACTTGGTGTTTATGATGATAAGGAGTTTGGAGATAAAGAGATTGATATTGTTGCGAAAGAGCTAAAAGTATCAAAGCAAGATGTGATTGATATGAACGGTAGAATTAGCGGTGATAGCTCACTTAATGTGGCTGTTAGTGGTGAATATGAAGCTGAAAAAATAGAGTTTCTGACTGATGAGAGTCAAAATCAAGAAGAAAGATTAGCTAAAGTTCAAGAAGATAATGAGCAAGTTAAGTTGTTAAAGGATAGCTTGTCTCAATTAAATGAAAGAGAACAATATATTATCAAATATAGAAGACTTGTTGATAGTCCTCTAACATTAGAGGCTATTGGTGAGGTTTTTGGTATTAGTCGTGAGCGAGTTAGACAAATTGAAAAGAGGGCAATGGAAAAGCTCACAGTCATTGTTAAAGGGGCTGTTTCAGTTTAAGTTTCTTATTAGAAGTAGATTCTAAATCTTTAAATTTAAAAAAAATAACTTTTTTGTATATTTTGTCTTTACTTATTGTTAATAAGTATTATGTATACTTATGGATAAGGAATAAGTTCTAAATAAAGAGTTTGTTTTATGGGAGTTAAATAGATGATTTATACACCTGATGGAAAACCAGTTGGAGAAAAGATTAATGCTTGGAAGAATGATCGCAAGCAAGGGGAGTCTTTTCATATAATGTTAGATAGGGTTAAAGGTAAAGCTAATAAGAAAAAAGCTGCTGCGAATGATAATCAAGAAGAAGTTACATTTGAAGTAGGTGGTTTTTCTTATGTAACTGATATGTTGCAAGCTCAGAGATAGAAGTTGATAGATTCCTTATAAATGATTAGATAAGTAGGGTTACTTGTCTTATTTGAGATTATTTGTTTTATGAGGTTTTGACCTCATTTTTTATGTATATACTATTTTCTGACAACGAAGATGTTGCCTTTTAGGAAGTGGGATTTTTCTTTTCTGATTTCACATTCGCTATTATCAATTATTTTTAAATTGTTTCTATCTAAGATTTCTTTGATGTAATTATTAGAAAATCTATATCTTCCTGCGGAGCTTAGCTCAATATATTCGTCATTTTCTGATGTTTCAGTGGTGAATATTAAAGTTCCTTCATTTTTGAGCGATAGGGATGATTTTTGAATAAGGTTTTCAATATTCTCAATATAACAAAAACAATCAGCAGCGATGATTAAATCATATGCATTATGGTGTTTGTTTTTTGCTAGCTCTGTTTCAATATCGGCTTTGATGAGTTCGTGATAGATTG
>DHQH01000064.1:0-33251 GCA_002410125.1 Alphaproteobacteria bacterium UBA5343 | reverse complement strand
ATATCGGCTTGGATGAGTTCGTGATAGATTGCTTTTTCATTTGCGATATTTAACATTTTTTTAGAAATATCAATAGCGGTGATTTTGCTGTTCTTGTTATTTTCTTTGATGATATTACCAATAATGCCGGTTCCTGCACCTAGATCTAAGACATTATTATAGTTAATGGCTTTGAGTAGATGTTTTATCTCGGTTGGGATTTTATAATCAATATCAATTAGTTTTTCTTCATAATTTTCTGCGAAGTTGTCAAATAATGCTTTGTTATATATAAGCTTTGTTTCGATATCTATTGCTTTTCCCTCAAGGGAGAGAAGGGAGTGTCTTGCGATTTTGCAATCAGGATAATTATGAACCCAGTTTTTGGCGATTTTGATGGCTTGATTTTTGTTATTTTTTTCTGCAAATAAATAAAGAGTTTCTGATATGATAATTGGGATTGATGGGATATTTTTATCAAGGCTTAGGGCATTAAATAATAACCCTAATGCTTCTTCATATTCTTTGTTTAATCTAGTTATGAGGGCGATATTGATATTGGCAATTGCTGATTTTGGGTGAATTATAATGGCTTTTCTATATTCTTCTAAAGCAAGTGATAATTCATTATTATTTTGAAGTAAGTTACCAAAATTTAAGTGGGCATCAAAAGAGTTCGGTTCTAAATCAATTGCTTTTAGGTATAACGATTTGGCAGTGATATAGTTTTTTTCAAGAGCATACATATTAGCAAGATTTATTATTGCATCTGTAAAGTTTGGGTTTAATTCAAAAGATTTTTTATAATTCTCTTTGGCTTTGTTGAACTTATTTTCTAATTCAAAAGTAATGCCTAAGCTATTGTAATAATAAAAAACTGAAGGATTGAGAAATATGGCTTTATTATATAACTCATAAGCTTTATTTAGATTGTTTTCGTTTCTATAAAGGGTTGCCAAGTGAAATAGGGTGTCATCTTCATTAGGGTGTTCACTGGTGATTTTTTCTAATCTAGTTTTTGCTGTTTCAATATCACCTAAATCTAAATAACTAAGAGCGAGATTGGTTTTGGCAATTATAAAATTAGGCGAAATTTCTAGGGTTTTCCAATATTGTTTTTGGGCTTCCTTAATATCTCCCAATTGGCGATGAATGTTACCAATGTTTAGATATGTTTCAGGAATGTTAGAATCAATTTGGATTAGCTTGTTATAATAGGTTAGAGCTTCATTTAATCTGCCAGAATCTTGCAGGGAATTGGCAAGATTAAAATAAAATGGTGCAAAATTATCTTTATTTTGAATTGCTCTATAAAATAAGTTATGAGCTTCTTCAAATATGCCTTTTTGATGGGCGATTAGTCCTAATAAATTTAGTATTTCTGGGTTGTTAGGCACGGTTTCAAGAATCTTTCTGAGTAAGGCTTCAGATTGATCTAAATCTCCACCCTCGTAGTATTCTACTGCTTTTTGTAACATTATGTCGTATGACATTAGCCTCTGTCCTCGTCTTTTGCACGACTAATCGCAAATTAATTTTTAAGAAAACTCAATATACCAGCCAATTCTAAGTCATTTAAAATTTAAATCCAGTATTATTATAAAAAATGCTTGTAATTTATAATTTTTATGTTATTTTTCAAATCACTTCTGGGAATGAGAGTGAAAAACACTCCTTTAATCAAAAGATTAAAATACCAGGACAATAAAAAACTTAAAAAAGGAAATTAAAATGAAAAGTATTAATAACAAAAAGATGAAAATTGATCGTCGTTATGGCATCAATTTATGGGGAAGAGCTAAATCTCCAGTAAATACAAGAGAATATGGACCAGGTGAACATGGTCAAAGAAGAAAAAAACCAACAGATTATGCTGTACAATTACATGCTAAACAAAAATTAAAAACATTCTATGGTAACATATCAGAAAAAAGATTTGCAAAATACTATGCAGAAGCAATCAGAAGAAGAGGTGATGCTGCACAAAACTTAATCGGTATCTTAGAATCAAGATTAGATGCAGTAGTATATCACTCAAAATTTGTACCAACAGTATTTGCTTCTCGTCAATTCATCAACCACGGACATATCCTAGTTAATGGTAAAAAAGTAAATGTGTCGTCATATGTGGTAAAAGCAGGTGATGTAATCGAAGTTGCAGAAAGCTCAAGACAAATTCCAATGGTTATTGAAGCTATGGCATCACAAGAAAGAGAAGTTCCAGAATATATCGAATCAGATGAAAAGAACTTTAAAGTAAAATACAGCTTTGCTCCAAAATTAGACGATGTTCCATATCCAGTGTCAATGGAACCGAACTTAGTAATCGAGTTCTACTCTCGTTAGTCTGTGTCTTTTACACGACTAATCGTGAATTTTCGAATAAGCCAAAACTAACTTAGTAAATTGCTAAGCTCAAGTTTTGGCTTTTCTTAATTAACTTCTATTCGTGTAAAACTCACTAGACTACCCAACTTATTTGGGGTAGTAAGAAGATTAAAATAGAGAAATAAAATTGAAAGCCTGTTTTTTAATGAGCAGGTTTTTTTTGTGTTGATTTTTTTATATTAAAGGTTTAGTTTCTTCTTATGTTGAATTTTGGGTGCTTAGCTCAGTTGGTAGAGCAACAGACTCTTAATCTGTGGGTCAAGGGTTCGATCCCCTTAGCACCCACCAAAATTTTTCTAAATTAGTCTTATTTCTATTAATTTTAAATTCACTTTTTTGTCATATAATTGCAAAGAAAATAAATATTTAGTGATAAATAGGTGGGTTATGGTTGTTAGAAGAAAATCAAAAAATAAATCAATAGATAATAAAGTTGCAATACCAATTCTTAGAAAAAGAAAAGCTGAGAGTTATCGAATATCTTATTTCTTTACTGGGTTTATTTATATTGCTTTGTTTTTGTTTCTAAATTTTATTTTATATATTACAGCAGGGGATTATTCTATATTTAATAAATTTGGGCATTTAAATACAGAAATATTTATGATATTTGGTGTGATAATTATTGTCTCTTTTCTTTTAATGCTATTATTTGCTTTTTCTAGATTTTTATCTAAACTCTTTTTGGCTTTATTTACAGGATGTATTTTATATATTTTTATGGATATGTTTTTAGCTGTTGATATTAGCTATTTTATTATGTCTTTCCAACCCCAACTCAGTTCTTTTTTAGATCCTATATATGTTGATTATATTTTAAGTCACGGTAATGTGATTTTATCTGCTGTTATAGCTTTTATTTTATTTATAACTTTATTGTTAAATAGAGCAAGGTTTATTGGTGTTTCTTCATTAGTATTGGTTGGACTGATATCTGTTGTAATATTACTATCTAGTATTACTTTGAAAAATAACAATAATATAGATGATAAGGTGGTATCAAAAGAGGATATGGGTAATAGTCTTGTCTATATTATACTAAATAGGCATGGTAATTTTGTTGAACTTAATGAATATTTTTCTAGTGAATATCTAAAAGAACCACAAAAATATAAAAAATACTTAGATATTGTAGCAGGGTTTTATGCTAATTATAATTTTGAATTATTTAATAATAGTTTTAATACTCATAAAGATAGTTCTCAATCTGTTATGGCTAATATGAATTTTGATTCAAGATTTGATAGAAATATTGATAGTAAAGATATGAAATATTTTGATGAAGATTATAGTATCGGGTTAATTTATTATAATAATGATAGCTTTAATTTGAAGCCAATGAAAGAGAATGAGTTATTTAAAAACTTAAAACAAAATGGGTATAATATTAATGTTTATAATACGAAAAATGTTGACCTTTGTTCAGTGGGTGAGATCGATAAATGTCGGTCATATATAACCAAACCTATTTCGGTTGATAATTTATATCTTGATAATATGAAAAAAATGATGATTTTAGTAGTAAAATGGTTAAACGCTTTACATATTTTTGATTATAAACTTATGTATAAACTTATTGGTCCTTATATTGATAAAGTTGAAGATTATCCATTTATATATAAGCAATTTAATGAAGTTTATGCTGCCAATCAATTTAATGTTATTGATGATATGATAACTGATATGAAGGGAAGTGATAAAAGTAAAAATAATGCTTATATTGCTTATTTAATGTTACCTTCTTCATCTCTTGTGTTTGATCAATATTGTCGTGTTCAAAATGAATTTTCTGAGTGGCAAAGTCTTGGTTATAACGATTGGCAAATGGTTAATGATAAGACTATTGAAAAAACTCATAAGGCTTATGGTGAACAAATTGCTTGTAGTTATGGAATGATTGGTAAATTAATGGAGAATATGAAACATCAGGGTATGCTTGATAAGAGTGTGGTGGTGATTCATGGTGATGTTAATATAGGTGATAAAAAAGATGTGAAGTATAAGAGGTCTATAAATGATGAAATTAAGAAAATGAGAAATAATTATTTTACTACTTATGCTATATTTGATAGTGGTAGAAATAAGTTTATACCGAATAATGTTTTTTGTGATATTTCATCATTATTGTCAGCTAGATTTGGCAATGTAAAAAAATGTGTAGGACTTGAAGATCTTAAATTCCATCCTAATTTTAATGTTCATATAAATAAACTTATTTCTAACAGAAATCAATTCTTGTATGATTATGACAATGCTAAGAAAGTTTACCAAGAGTGGCATATTAAATGGAATGATGAATATAGTAAACATATAGAAGATTATCAAAAATCTTATAATTCATTGAAGAAACCAAGAAAAGAAATTGGTAAGAAGGCAGTAGGATTGAAAGCTAAAACTAGTAAGGCTTTGATTAACATCGAAACACCTATGGCTGAAGAAATTATAGAACCTAAGTATTTGATTGAGGAGGAGGTTGTTGATAAAGTGATACAATCTGTGGAAGAACCTAAAGCTACGATTGAAGAAAAAGTTCAAAAAGTTGATGATGAGGTAATATCTGAAAAAGAAGTAGAGACCGTTGTTGATGAAGTAATACCTGTTATTAATAAGATGGAAACTCAAGAAAATGGAGTTGAAGATGAGATTGAAGTTGAGGGTAAAATAGCTAATGAGATTGATGAAATTTTAGGTGTTGATGATATTGAGCAAGATATTAAAATGCTTGAAGTTGAAGCTGAGGAATTTCTTTAATATAGAAGGGATATGGGCAGGGATAGTAAGTATCTGTCTTTATGATAAGTGAATTGCTTTTTGATAACAGATTTATTATGCCAGAGAATGTTTCTGTCATGCTCATTTGCATTGTATAATTCTATATATAATGCATAGGCTTTATCGGCAAAGTCACTTTCATATTGGGTTAGAAATTTTGTATATCTTTTTTTCTTATCAAATTTTGCATTTCTAAGAGCATGTAATTGAGACATTGTGATATTTGATAATCTATAAGCCTTAATAGTTTTATCACCCGTATAAGCCCAGCTATCAATATTAAATCCATGAGGAAGTAATATTGCATTAAATTCTGTTTCTAAGCCTAATATTTTAACTCTTTGAGCCAGTCTTTGACAAGGATTGGCAACATCTTTCATTAATCCTGTTGGATCCATCGTGCCATTTGGGTTGTATAGGTTGTTTAATAGATAACCAATGCGACGAATATGATTTCTTCTTTGTTTATTTTCTTTTCCAAATAATCTAATATCCATTATACTATTAGCAAATGCAATTACATCACCATCAGTGAGTGGAGAATTAAGATCTGGGTTTTTAGTTCTGGTCATATTTGGGGTGTATTTTTCTTCACCATTTAGATAGTCTTCTATTGGTATTTGTTTGGCTATTCTTTCATATAATTTATTATTTCTTTTAAATTTAGTTTGCCTTGAAAATGTTTGAGATCTAGTTTTTTCTTTTTCTAACTTTCTTTTTTCCCATGTTTCAGGCATTAGTAAAAAATAAAGGGCAGGGGATAAAAAATCACCATGTTGATCAACTATTTTTTTCATTGCAGGGGCGATTCTCGTTGGGAGTTTGCCTTTAGTTTCTTTAATGCCTGGCATATTTAATATTTTTTCAGACATAAAAGGAAGGCTGTGCATATAAGGACCAATATATTGGTAAGTATATTGAGGCATTCTTGCTAGAATAGAGATTAATTGATCCTCATAAAAAGGTTTTTCTCTAGTTTCAAGTTGATCAAGATTTATTATATTGCTTGGTGAATTTTTTTCTTTTTTCTCTAAGCCAAAAATATCTTTAATGGTATTTACAAGTTTTTTTAATTTATCTTCTTGTTTTATATTCATTGGCATAGTTGGGGTAATATTATTATCAATCATCTCGTTTAATTTGAGATATTGTGGAGCTTTAAAATTTACATCAAGATCTACAGAAAATAACTTATTATAAGTTACTGGTTTAGCTTTTGCATCAGCTAACAAAGTAAAGGAAAATAGGCTTATAAATATCGTTAAATAAACAAGTTTCATTTAGTTGGTAACTCTTATTTGATATTCTAGTTTTTTCTTAGTTTTTGCAGGAATTTCTAATTCCCATTTTATTGTATTACTTTTTTCTTTTTTACTTGTGATATTTTCTTTTAAAATCTCCCAATTTGTTCCATAAACATTTTGAGTAAATTCAATTTTGGCTGGAGAATTTTTTGAATTATTGAAAGTTATTTCATAGCTGTTTTCAAAAATATTTTTTGAAATCTTTTTACTATCGGTGATTTTGCCATCAACAAATATGTCAAAGGCTTTACCAATGGTCAGTTTGATTTCTTCATTAATAGGGGTGTTTGTTATGTTATTTTCACCAATAAATTTATTATTTTTATAAAATCTCACAACACCTTTTGGTAAGGGAGCATTAAGACTATTTATATTATTTTTGAAAGTTATTTCAATTTCAGGATTTCTTTTCTCAAAATCTCCATTTGATCTGTAATAACTACCAAGAGGTGATGTTATTATATATTTTTTATCAAATTTGATGTCTTTTTTAGTAAATAATGAGATTTGTTTGTTTTGTTTGTCTTTAATATCTATTCTTCTTGGTATAGTATAGATATGATAGTCGGCAAAGTTTTCTTGAGATATACTACTGCTTGCTGATTTTACCATCATCCTATTAGCACTAAAGCCAGCTTCGGCAACACCATCCATCATCATTAACTCTGGTTGGCGAGAAGTACTTCTGGTTTTATTAATATTACCTGCTACTAATTGGATATTAGCATTGTTAAAATCTGTACCAGAATGATTGGTAATTGATATCCAAGAGTTAAGGTCTAAAATAGAGTTTATTTCATCTAAATCTGCAACATAATTGGTTTTCCAACTAATACCATTTGATAGGTATGATAATTTCATATTTTTACTGTTATTAGTAAGATTGTCTAGTTTTACAAATAGGGTGGGTTTAGTTGTTAGTTCGTTTGATATATTGGTAAATGCAATTCTACCACTAAAATTAGCTTCTATTCTATCTTTAAACTGTAAAATAATATTAGGGTTGGCAGAGATTAGAGTGGCTTCTTCTTTTATATTTTTACCATTACTTGGGTTGGTTGTAATGGTAATTACTGTTTTCCCAATATTTTTATTTAATAAATTTTTATAAGTGATTAATTGGTAATCAAAATTTTGTTCTAATATGCTAGCGTTTTTAATTTTGATAATGGCGGTTTCTGGAAGAATTTCTGATGAAATATCTTCAAAAGCTATATTATTAATACCGGTATCAATTTTTATATTTCTAGAATCTGTTACTAATGATAAGTCGTTGTTATATATAGTTAGATCTAGCTTGTCTCTATTTTGAGAAGGAATTTGAATTTCGTTAGATATAACGTTAGTTGATGAAAATATGGTCATAATTACAGCAAATAGGGTGATTTTACTAAGTATTTTCATTTTTTTATCCTTATAAAAACATATAGTGTTAATAGAATATTTAGCATCTTGATATATAATTTCTATACTATAACTTAGCTTTTTTAAATAGTATTTTTGTGTTTATTATATCTTTTTAACTAGACTCGGCATAAAATAAGATTTATAAAATATGTATAGTTTTGTTAAAGTATGTATTGGAGGATGAAATGTCTTGGACAGATGAAAAAGTTGCAACCCTTAAAAAATTATGGGATGAAGGTTTAACTACAGGTGAAATTGGGAAGAGACTTGGTGTTTCTAAAAATTCTGTAGTAGGTAAAGTGCATAGATTAAAGTTAAAAAGTAGACCATCTCCTATTAAAAGAACTAAAAAAGCAGAAGTAAAAAAAGAAGAAGTTAAAAAAACAGATAAGCTTAGTTTGTTGGATTTGAATATTCATACTTGTAGATGGCCAATTGGTGATCCAAGAGATGAAGATTTCCACTTTTGTGGAAAGAAAGTGCAAGCTGGTAATATTTATTGTGAAGAACATGCAAAGATTGCTTTTGTAAAACCTACAAAAAAATAGCTTATTATTTAAGAATAATTAAAAACTAAATTAAAGGATATGTAATTATGTCAATTGGTACTTTAGTCGGCTTTTTAGGTGGTTTTGGATTGATTATTGGATCGATCTTAATGTCAACTGATAAAGCTGGTGTTTTCATCAATATTCCAAGTCTTATCATGGTTTTAGGAGGGACATTTGCTGCTGCATTTATTTCTTCTGAGGCTAAACATTGTATAGCTGCTTTTAAGAAAGCTATTGCATGTTTTTCAAATGATAGTAATGCGAATGCAATTCTGAAAAATGAAGTTGGTAGAATTGTTAGATGGGGTTATATTGTTCAAAAAAATGGTCTTCAAGGTTTAGAAGGTGATTCTGCAGAAGTTGCAAAAAAAGATAAGTTTTTGGGCTATGGTATCGATTTGGTGGTTACTGGTTATACAGGGCAAGAAGTTAGAGATATTTTAGCTGATACTATTGATATGGCTGGAGATAGAGTTAAAAAGAAAACGGATGTTCTAAAAAAACTCGGTGGTGATTCTCCTGCATTTGGTATGATTGGTACTCTAATTGGTCTTATCATTATGCTTGGTAATATGGGGGGGGATCCATCGGCGATTGGTCCTGGTATGGCGGTGGCTCTGATTACAACTCTTTATGGTGTGGGATTTGCAAGATTAGTTTTTATTCCTCTTGCTACAAAATCATCACAAAGGGAAGATCTTGCTCAATATAAAAGATTACTTATTACTGAGGGGTTAGGTCTTTTAGCAGATAGAAAAAGTCCAAGATATATTCAAGATAAAATGAATTCATTCTTAGATACAGATAATCAATATTCTATTGATAAAGATATGACTGAAAATCCATAACCAATAGGTGATAAGGTATAAAAATGGCTAGAAGAAAAAAACAAGAAGAATGTGAAGAATGCGAAGATTGGCTTGCCACCTACGGTGATATGGTAACACTTTTGATGTGTTTCTTTGTGTTACTTGCATCAGCATCTAAAGTTGATGTGGCATTATTTGAACAAATCCAAGCCGGTATGAATGAGGGTATTGGTAAAAAAGATGTTCAAAGACCAGTGGAATTAATGGTAATGGAATTATCAGAAGATGTACAATCAATGGATATGGGTGAAACCATAGCACTTGGTACAGATTCTCAAGGTATCGTGTTAGAATTTCCAAGTGAAACTCTTTTTGAACCATCATCAGCAGAACTACTCCCTCAATCTCTATCAGTGATTAAAAGAATTGCAGCAACCCTAAAAGTAGAGCGATATAAAATGTTCAAATTCGCTGTAGAAGGGCATACCGATGACATTCCAATAGAAACCGAAGAGTTTCCATCAAATTGGGAGTTATCATCAGCCAGAGCATCAGCAGTGCTAAGAGTGTTACTTTCTCGTGGTATCGAAGCAACTAGGTTAAGAGCCGTAGGTTTTGCAGATATCTCACCAAAAGTTCCAAATAGAGATGCTTATGGAGAGCCAATTCCAGAGAATCAACGCAAGAATAGGCGTGTAACTATCCACATCGAACCTCTTCGCTAGTTCTATTGGTGATTTTGTCGTTGATTGCGAATATTTTGCTCCAGTCATTTAGTAATTGCTAAAATCAGTCGCAAAATTTCTTATCGCCTAAAACTCACCTAATATAACGAGCGAAGACTGAGTTTATAAGTGATGGACTCTATCTCTTATTAAAGGTGTCATAGGTAAGCGAAGAGCGAGTTTGAAAGCTATTTCAAAGCAGAGTAAGTTCTAGAATATATAATCATCAAAGAATAAAGAAGAAGAATATGTTTAATAAAATATCAATTATAGGAATAGGGTTGATTGGATCGTCAATTGCCCGGGTTATCAAAAAAAATAAGCAATGTGTAGAATTATCATGTTTTGATACTAATGATTTTTATATGAAAAAAGCAAAAGAACTAGGAGTAGTTGATAGCTATAGTGAAAATGTAGCTGATGTAGTTAATGATGCTGACTTAGTAATGCTTGCGACACCTGTTAGTACCTATAAAAATATTGTAAAAGAAATTACACCATTTCTTAAAAAGGGTGCGGTGATTACTGATGTTGGTTCCGTAAAGCAAGCTGTGATAGAAGATATATTGTCAGTATTACCTAAGGGAATAGAATTTGTGCCAGGGCATCCAATTGCAGGGTCTGAAAAATCAGGACCAGAAGCTGGATTTATTGAGATGTTTAATAATAGATGGTTTATTTTTACTCCGATTAATAAGGATGAAACTAACTTAAATAAAATTGCAAAAATTTGGAAGGCAGCAGGGATGAAAATATCTAAAATGACACCTGAACATCATGATAAAGTGATGGCGGCGGTTTCTCATTTACCTCATTTCATATCATATTCTTTAGTTGGAACAGTGGATGATTTGGAAGGTTTTGAAGAAAAAGAAATTATTAAATATTCGGCTGGTGGCTTTCGAGATATGACCAGACTTGCAGGGTCTGACCCTATAATGTGGCGAGATATAGCAATGAACAATAAAGATATGATATTAGAACTTTTGCAAAGATTTACAGAAGATTTAATAGCATTACAGAAAAATATTCGGTGGGGTAATGCTCTGGAATTAGAAGAACTCTTTAACAGGACTAAGAAGGTTAGGGATGAGGTGATTGAAGCTAAGCAAAACCGTGTTTAATCCTCGTTTTTTGCACGATTAATCGTAAAAAATGATGATTTAAAAAAGTTAAAGCCCGTAAGTTACGGGCTTATTTCTTTTATATTACTAGCTTCAATACCTGTTAAGGTAAAGGCTAATTTTTTCATCGTTCTAAAGGATATACTATCCTTTTTATTTAACCTGTATTTAGCTAGTGATGTTATAGCTACAGGTTCATATCGGTGTTTGTCATAGGCGATGTAAAGAGCTGTATCACCGACGATGCCTTTTACATAACCTATTTTTTCAACAGGTTCTTTAGAAACTTTTTCTAAAGGTAGCGTAGTTGAACATTTTTGTGGTTCTCTACTAAATATTACTGCGATAGTAGCAATAACCATGAAACCAATGAAAGTGCGAATTCGAAATTGTGAATGTGTCATAGAATAATATTTTATGTTTTGTAATTGAATAATTTCTTTATTATAGGGGATTATTCCTATAATTTATGAGAGTTTTTTATTTTTGTCAAAACTAATTTAGTTTTTTTAGTAAAAGATTTAAATCGGGATAGATATACATATTATTTTTGTATTTGTTTTTGCCGTTAGCAGGGATTGGAATTCTTTTAGACTTTTTATAAATTCCATTGGTATGCTTGTAAAAACCTTCGGTAGGGTTACCATCTAAGCACCAGATACAACCATGCTTATAACCACGGTTTATGGCTTCAGTGGTAAAGGTTTTGAATAATTTTTTACCAACTCCTAGTCCTTGATATTCTGGCAGGACATAAAAAGCATAAATCTCACAATCATAGCGGTTGTCTTCTTTATATTGTGGTCTGCCTCCAAAAATATAACCAATGATTTTTTTCTTAACGGTGGCAGCAAAGATTATAAAACTAGAATCGGCATCGATTAATCTTCTTGACCATTTTTCTGCTTGTTCGGTTACAGATAATTCTTGGAGGAATTTTTTATCTAGTAAATTGTGATATGCGAATTGCCAAGTTCTCACATGGATGTGAGCCATATCAAAGCTGTGTTCTAATTCTGGTCTGATGATTTCTATTTTCATAATATTAATTTTACTGATGAAATTTTTAATCTCAATCTTTTTTTATTCTTTATTGACTAATTAATTTGATAGGAGTAAAAATTTTACTCATAGCCTGAGGGAAGGAGTTCATCTGAGCTTGAGGGTTTGAAATTTTTTATATCTTTTAAAATTGATATTCTTAAATTATCAACTACTTTCTCTTCGACTTAATTCTATAAATTAGTTTGGAGTTAAAATCATGGAAAAAAGAATCTGTACGATCACGATTATTGTGATGGATAGAGAACAAGCACACAATGTAAATCAATTATTATCAGGGTTTGGCGATAAGATTATCGGTAGGCTTGGTATTCCTTACAAAGAAAGAGGCATTAGTATTATTTCTGTAGTTGTGGAGTCAACAACAGATGATATAGGTGAGCTAACTGGTAAGTTAGGGCAGATGTCAGGAATTAAAGTTAAAAGTCTTATAGTGTAAGGGATAGAACAAATGAAAATGATTTCAAAAGAATATGCAAAGCAATTAAAAAAAGAAATTGCTAAAGCTGATGAGTTGCCTAATTTTATTGATGAAGAAAATATTTTTAATATTTTAGAGAAGGCAAAAAAAGCAGATAAACAAGAAGTAAAAGATATTTTAGATAAGGCTAGAGATATTGATAATAAGGGACTTTCTCAATATGAAACAGCTGTGTTATTACAAAATAAAGATAAAGCTTTAGATGAAGAAATTTTTGCACTAGCTAAAGAAGTTAAGCAAAGAATTTATGGTAATCGTATGGTGTTATTTGCTCCGCTTTATATCTCTAATGTTTGTAAAAATGTGTGTGCTTATTGTGCTTTTGCAAAAACAAATAAAGAATTAGTTAGAAAGACTTTAACCGATGAAGAAATTAAAGCAGAGGTTAGTGTTATTGAAGGGATGGGACATAAAAGAGTTTTAGTTGTTTATGGTGAGTATGATTATTCTCCTGAATGGTTGGCTCATACTATTGATGAAGTTTATGCAACAAAAACTAATCCGTCAGGAGAGGTTAGAAGGGTTAATATAAATTGTGCTCCTTTGAATGTGGAAGGTTTTAGAACTCTTAAAAATGCTAATATTGGAACTTATCAATGTTTTCAAGAAACTTATCATACAGAGACTTATAATAAGATGCATATAAGTGGTAATAAAACTAATTACAAATGGAGATTATATGCATTGCATCGAGCACAAGAAGCAGGGCTTGATGATGTGGCAACGGGAGCTTTGTTTGGGTTGTTTGATTATAAGTTTGAAGTTTTAGGACTTCTTGCTCATGCGGAAGAATTAGAAGATAAATTTGGAGTGGGACCTCATACAATTTCTTTCCCAAGGATTGAGCCAGCACTTGGTTCTGAAATGTCATATCAACCTCCATATCAAATGAGTGATTATGAGTTTAAAAAAATTATTGCAATTTTAAGATTGGCTGTTCCTTATACTGGGTTGATTTTATCAACTAGAGAAAATACAGAATTTAGAAGAGAACTTTTGGAACTTGGAATCTCGCAAATTTCGGCAGCATCTAGGACTTATCCAGGAGGATATGTTGATATGAAAGCTAATGTACCTCAAGAACAGCAATTCTCAATTGGGGATGAAAGACCTCTTGATGAGGTGATTTGTGATTTAGCTACAACACTTGATTATATTCCGTCATTTTGCACTGGTTGTTATAGGTTAGGCAGAACTGGGGATCATTTTATGGGATTGGCTAAGTCGAACTTTATTAAAAAATGTTGTACTCCAAATGCGATGTGTA
This sequence comes from Alphaproteobacteria bacterium UBA5343, assembly GCA_002410125.1. Taxonomy (GTDB): domain Bacteria; phylum Pseudomonadota; class Alphaproteobacteria; order RF32; family UBA5343; genus UBA5343. Next base: position 19,382 of record DHQH01000064.1, on the reverse strand, counting down.
CTTTTTCGGAATATCTAAATGATTATGCAAGTGAGAAAACTAAAAAAGTTGGTATGGAGCTTATCAGGAAAGAATTTGAAAAAATGGATGAGGGGGATATGAAAGTAAAAGTGAAAGAGGCTCTTTCAAGGATTTCTAATAAAGGTGAGAGGGACATCTATTTTTAATCTTCATCTTTTGCACCACTAATTGTGATTCTTCGAATATTTTGCTCAGGTCATTTAGTAAAGGCTAAAATCAATCGCAAAATTTCTTAAATTACTTCTATTGGTACAAAATCTGTCAGATTTAGGGGGGCTACTAGTCGCAATCGACAGACTGCTATCTTTCTCCTGTAATCTCTTAAAATATAAATAGGGAGTGGTGAAAGTACCACTCTCTTTTTTTGTTGTGTATTATTATAATAGTATTATCATAAAAAGTGATATTAATTTTGAGATAGAAAAATGAGAAAATTTAACAGTAAAGAAATAGATAATTTGGAAAAGATTGGAGCTGGGATTTTTTCTAATGCTTATATGTATAATAATGATGAAGATGGTAAGAAATATATAGTTAAAAAAGCTATAAATGAAGAGACTAAACATTCTTGGTTGATTCTACAAAAAAGAGCTAAAATTGCAGGTGATTTTGCTTATAAAATTAATAAAAACCCCAATGTGTTAATTCCTCGTATTCTTTGTATAAATGAAGAGATTGGCTATTCGATAGAAGAGTGTGCTATAGGTAAAGAGCTTACAAAAGATATGATGGAAAATATGAGTAAGGTGAAGAAATATGATATAGCTAAAAATATTGCTTTATTTTTAAATGATTTACATCAGTCTAAATCATCTTTTTGGAAGAAATATCCTAAGGGGATAAAACCTTTTTTGATGGGTAATAAGAAGATAATGAAAGATATTAAAAAAATTGGAGTTTGGAAAAGTTTTAAAGAGTTTTTGAAAAAGGCTGATAGCTTTTTAAAAGATGATGTTATTGTGCCAATTCATGGTGATATTGCACCTAGAAATATCTTTTACGATATAGAAACACAAAAGGTTAGTTTTATTGATTTTGGTGTGGCTAGAATGTCTAGTGTTTATGTTGAGTTTATTTCTATTGGGTCGAATTTATCGGATTTGGCTTTTCCTAAAAATTTCGTTTATGATATTGTTGATTTTTATAATGAGTTGCCAAAGCCTAATCGCAAAATATTTATAGATAAGGATTTGCTTATTCCTTTGATTTCATCAACTGCAGTGCTGAGAACTTATCCTTATCATAAGTTTCAACAACCATTTGTGGTTGGGGCTAAGATTATTGAGGCGATTGGGGATTGGAATAATTTGAGTCTTAAGCAGTTTATATCAATTATTAAATTAAAGAAAGAATATAAACCACCGATAAATTTGGATAAGGTTTTAGAATCTATTCAGGCAATATTTAAGATTGATAAGAAATAGTTTTTTGTGAGTTTTTTATGATGTTTGGGTAGAGTTTACTTGTTGAACAAGTTAAAGCCATAATGTATCTCTGTTTTCTTTGGTTAGTTCATATAGTTTGATTGATTTTTGTTTTTTAAATTCATCTAACCAAGGGTGAGAGTCATGGAATATAGTGCCGATTATTTTCTTATTTGAATTTAATAGTTTGTATAATATATTTTGATATTTTTTAGAAAAAACCTGCATAGGTCCGATTTCATCGATGATTACATATTCTTTGTCTCTAATTGCTGTCTCTAAAGCAGGAAGGCATAATTTCTCAAATTCTTCAATATTGACCCCATAACGGCTAATTCTTAAATCTGATGTATAATTTACATCTGCTAGTATGCCTGAGTTACCATCAAAGGTATGTATCATAAAACCTGTTCTTAATTCTTCATTTTCTTTTATAATTTCTTCAGTCCAAAATCCTCCGCAATTTTCGTGTCCAAGACAATTAATAATTTTTTTAATTGCGGTTGATTTTCCAATATGAGGTTTACCTGTTAATAGAAGCATATGATTATCCATTTATATGTTATTTATTTTATAATAGATTATCAAATATTAAATGTAAATTTATTTTCTAATGGGGGAGGATGGTTCTTTTTTTTGTGGGGTGGATTTTTGATGAATAATATGATATTGTTGTAATATGTTTTTAATTAGAGGTTTTTTAATATGGAAATGACTTATAAAGATTATGAATTTCTTATGGATTATTGTTGTTTTATTCTAAATCCAAAAGATGATACAATTTATTTTAAATATAAAAAACATCCTAATAAAAAGAGACAAATTGTTAATAGTATTATAAAAAAATTTAATGAGATTTCTAAGTCTGAATTTACAGAAAAGCATAAGCAATATTTTACTAAATATAAAAAGAATACAGAGCTAAAGGAAAAATTAAGAGTAAAGAAAGTCAGCAAGTTTAAATCAATGAGTTCTAATGAGGTGGTGGGGTTATCTTTTAAGGAGAAAGTTGATTATCTTGAAGCTTTATTTCCAGATTCTTTACTTCGTGAGGATTTTAGTAATATTAAGGATTTGATAGTTGAACAAAAAGATAATTTGAAGGCTTGTTTATTTAATATGAAGTTCTCTAGGGAGTTTATGGATAAGGAAAGTAAATTAGTTGATCAATTTTGGAGTAAGATTAAGCATAATGAGAATACTAAGAATATGATTGCAGATTATGACAATTGTTCTTTGGAAGATAGAAAAAATTTGATTAGAGAGACATTGGAAATTTTTTATGAGGTTTATGGAGTTGAGAGTAAGGATGTTAATTTCTATAATAGTGAAAGTTATTTGAAGAGAAGGGAAGAGAAAGGCTGGAGTGTAGATGTTCATGTTCCTGGGGCTTTTTATAATGGTAGTTTTAACTTTAACGAAGAGCGGTTGATGAAGAGTGATAATTTCTTCCCAATTTCTGTTCCTTTTCATGAGGCTATACATCTTTATCAGACTTCTAATAAGTTTGAAGATGAGGATATAAATAGGGTGATGACGGCAAATATTGGGGCTGTTAAAGTCTATGAAGATGAGGAAATATCGAAGGATGATGTTGACTATAAGGATTTTTATACGATGCTTCCTTTTGAGCGACATGCTTTTGGTGTTCAGTATGAGTTAGAAGATAAAATAAGAGATGATTGGAAAATTGAGAAAAGTGAAAATCATTTTGGCGAAGAAGATAAACATATATTAAATACATGGGAAAAAGCTAGAATCATGACTGTATATGATAGAAGTGATAATGGGGGGGAGATAAAATTTCTAAGTTCAAGGTTTTATTATAAAAAACTATCTAAAATAAAAAACCACCCCTAAAGGAGTGGTTTTTCATTTTAATTGGCTCCCCTTATTGGAGGAACTCCGAACAAAATCTTATGATGATATTATGTTTTTCTATCCATTAATTCCTCAAATTGAAGGAGTTACAAACAGAATTGTTTAGTTTTTAATTATTATTTTTTTCTTTAGCAATTTTAAGGCTATTAATAATATCAGATATTTTATTATTCTTTTCGTTAATATCATTAGTTAAGTTACTATCTTTTTGATTGTTCTCTTCACGGTTATTCTTTTCTTTACCTAATAACTTATCTTTAGACCTAATGAGACTATTAAGTATTTTTGCTATTCCTTTATTTCTTTCAAATGTAGAACCTAAATTATTATTTATTTCTTCTAATTCTTCATCTTTTATAGGTTTCTTAATTGCTTCAGGTTCTTTATTACTGAAAGTTCCTTTATGTTTATTAATTAAGCTACCTAACTCAGGTATTTTCTTTTCTTCTTGATATCCTGCTTTATCAATTACCTTATTGAATTCAAATCTATTTAATATTTCAAAACCATTTTCTGTAACATTAGCTATAACTTGCTTACCCTCAACATCAAATAACTTAACTTCTTTACCTGTTCTTTTGGCAAAACCTATTAATGCCTCATTATATTCATCTTCTTTTGTTTGTATTTCTTCAACATTTACAGCATCTATATTAATATACTGTTTATTCCAAAACTCTACAGCTGATTTCATATCGTAGATTTCTATTGTGTCTGCATTAGCTCTCTTTTTTAGAGTATCTTTAATAACTTCTCCAAAATCAACATCATTAGAAAAAATTCTGATAGGTAACTCGTTATAATGTATAGTATTATTTATAAATATACCTAGTTGCTCTTTATGTCTCGCAAGCAATAATTTAGTGGGAACGAATCTACTCTTTTCTTTTCCTCTTGTGTATGACCTTTCTAAAGCATTTTGGGTGTTAACAGTAACAGATAATATATCAAGTTTCCCGTGTTTGTTCGTGTTTTGTATAATATCTATATACCAAGGGGATGCATTGCTTGTGTCTATCATTAAATGGGAATGTTTGTTTTTATTTTCTTTTTTTATCCATTCACTTATAACCATATCGTTAATGATAGCAGATTCCTCGTGTGTATATGAACCAAAGTTTATTATATCACTTTCATTAAAACCTTTAGTATCTAGCAATAGCTCTTTGTAGTAGTCAGGATTTATCTTAATAACCTGATTAAAATTCATATTATTAAAAGATAAACTTTTATACATATCGACAACACTAGATTTTCCAGATGCTGGTGCTCCAGTAACTAAAGCTATGTTTTTGTGTTTGTTTCTATCAGAATTTATTTTTGATAGATTTGTATTTTTATTTATATATCTAATAATTTGTTTTCTAATAAAGTTATTAGTCTCAATTTTTTTATATTTGCTAGAAACAAGTAATAATAGATTATCATCAATATTTTCGATGTTACTTTCTTGTAATAATTTTTCAAATTTCTTGAAATCTTTATATTCATCTGTGTTATTAGATAATCTATTTAATCTATACAATTTATACTTTTTATTTATATTTTTATTAATTTTATTGTGAATTTTGCTTATGTTTTTTTTATTTATTGTATTTTGTATAGAATAGGTATTGTTGGATATATTATCAATTAGTTCAGATTCATCTTCATACTTTACATAAGTTGAAAAACAGGAAATAGTATTGTGTAAAATCTCTCTGTTAGTATTAAAAGGTAAAACTTCAAAAGTATTATAACGATTATTAGGTTTATTGAATATTTCTTTTAACACAGATATATTATCATCAGAAACATATAAATTATTTCTATCAAATATGGTTTGATAGAAATATCCTGTTGGTTGGGGAACATACCATTTTGCTTCTGAGGTTATAAAAAACTCTATCTATAGTGTCTATCTCTTACTTTTTCTAATTCTTCTTTAGATAATGTATCTAAATATTTCTTATATTCTTCATTAGTAGGAAGTTTCATTTCGCCCATAGAAACAAATTCTTCTTGTTTTTCATCTTCTTTAGAACAAAGTTTTTTTAATCTGTTTTTGATATGGTTTATCCAACTCACTTTTTCTTCCTTAGTTTTTGGTTTGTCATTAGTCATTGTTTGATTACTCCGTGTTTACCTTAAGAAACATTATACCTTATATGCAACTGTAAGTAAATAATATTTAGATGTGGTTAATATTTAACTATTGATGAGTATTACAACAGATGTATATAACAAAAAAGCAAATGAATTAAAAACAGAACAATACAATATAAAAGTAAGATTGGATAAAGTAGGTAAGGCTAATGATGAGTTCTCAATAACGGTTAACTACTTACTGGATATATCTTCTAGGGCTTTTGAGTTATTTAAAAGTTCGGAAATTGATGTAAAAAGGAAAATTATTAATTTTGTTTTCTCGAACTTAGTAATAGATGGAAAAAATCTAGAGTTTTCAATAAGAAAACCCTTTGATAAATTCGTAAATCTATCAAAGGGTTCAAATTGGCTCCGGCAGCAAGACTCGAACTTGCGACAAAGCGGTTAACAGCCGCTTGCTCTACCAACTGAGCTATGCCGGAACAGATTTTAATCTGTTGTAATTTTTGGAGGCCGGACCCGGAATCGAACCGAGCTACAAGGATTTGCAGTCCTCTGCATAACCAATCTGCCATCCGGCCACGATACAAAGTCGTCCACAACTTTCGTCGTTGAAGAATATATAATCAAAATATTTTAGAAGGTCAATAATTTTTTTGTAAAAAAGATAAAAAAATGTTCATTTTTTTTATGATTGGCTGTATTCTAGCTATACATTAAAAGAGATGTGTAAATCTAACTAGGTGATTTTTATGGAAAAAACAATTATATTGGCATCAGATCATGGTGGCTATGAGTTAAAAAACTCATTAAAAAATTATGTAGAAGAGTTAGGATATCAAACTGATGATTTAGGACCTTATACTCCCGAATCTGTTGATTATCCTGATTATGCAAAGAAAATGGCTGATTTTTTAGCTAATAATATTGATAGTATCGGAATTTTAGTATGTGGAACTGGTATTGGGATGTCAATGGCGGTTAATCGACATAGTCATGTAAGAGGGGCATTGCTTCATAATGAGTTTGAAGCACAAATGGCTAAAGAACATAATAATGCTAATGTAATTATTTTTGGCGGAAGAGTTATTGAATTAGATAAAGCTAAGGAATGTGTTAAAGTATTTCTAAATAGTGAGTTTGAGGGTGGTCGTCACCAAAACCGTCTAAACAAATATTAAGAGAATATGGAATTGCTAAAGCAATAGAACTGGATCCTCGTCTTTTGCTTTTATGTATTTTGAAGAGTGAATTTAAATGATTGATAAAAGAAGGAATAGTGAATAATGAACAGGTTTGAAAAAGATTTAAAAGAAGTAGATGTTGATATTTTTGATATTGTGAATGAAGAATTAGAAAGACAACAAAATCAAATAGAGTTGATTGCTTCGGAAAACATTGTATCAAAAGCAGTTTTAGATGCTCAAGGGTCAGTGCTTACAAATAAATATGCAGAGGGTTATCCTGGTCGTAGATATTATGGTGGTTGTGAAGTAGTTGACAAAGCAGAAAGCCTTGCAATTGAGAGAGCTAAGAAATTATTTAATGCTAAATTTGCAAATGTTCAGCCTCATTCAGGATCTCAAGCTAATAGTGGGGTGTATTTGGCTCTACTTAAACCTCATGATACTATTTTAGGTATGTCGCTTGATGCTGGTGGTCATTTAACCCATGGTGCTAGACCTTCTATTTCTGGTAAATGGTTAAATGCTGTTCAATATGGTGTAAAAAAAGAAGATGCGAGAATAGATTTTGAAGAAGTTGAAAGATTAGCATTAGAGCATAATCCAAAGCTTATTATCGCTGGTGGTTCGGCTTATCCAAGAGCGATTGACTTTGCTAAGTTTAGAGCAATTGCGGATAAGGTTGGGGCATATTTGATGGTGGATATGGCTCATTTTGCAGGTCTTGTTGCAGGTGGGGTACATGAAAACCCTTTAAAATATGCAGATGTTGTTACAACCACTACTCATAAGACCCTTAGAGGTCCAAGAGGTGGGATGATACTTACTAATGATGAGACAATTGCTAAAAAAGTAAATTCTGCTATTTTTCCAGGCTCACAAGGTGGGCCTTTAATGCATGTGATTGCGGCAAAAGCGGTTTGTTTTGGTGAGGCTTTAGCTCCAGAGTTTAAGCAATATGCTAAGAATGTAGTAGATAATGCTAATATTTTAGCTGATACATTAAAGAAAAGAGGAATGGATATTGTATCTGATGGTACAGATACTCATGTGGTGTTAGTTGATTTGAGACCTAAAGGATTAACAGGTAAGGTTGTTGATGCGGCTTTAGAGAGAGCTCATATAGCTTGTAATAAAAATGCGGTTCCTTATGATCCAGAAAAACCAACTGTTACCTCAGGGATTAGAATTGGATCTCCTGCTGGAACTAGTCGTGGATTTGGAGTGCAAGAATTTGAGTTGATTGGTAATCTGATTGGTGATGTGGTTGATGGATTAGCTGCAAATGGTGCAGATGGAAATGATATGATAGAGAAAGAAGTTGCAGGTAAGGTTGTTAATCTTTGCAAACAGTTTCCAATTTATAAGTAAGTAATATTGTAATTGTAAGGTAGGTTAATGTTGAATTTAACATCAAAAGAGTTGGTTGAGGTTGTTGGTAGCTCATCAGAAGTAATTGATTGTGTTATTACCAATGCTTCAAGAGATAGTAGGGATATTAAGGCTGGAGATCTTTTTATTGCGATAAAAGGTGAAAACTTCGACGGGCATAATTTTGTGTTAGATGTTTTAGAAAAAGGGGTGGGGCTTGTATTAGTATCTAAACTGATAAAAAGTGCTCCACAAGATAGGCAAGTAGTTGTAGAAGATACTATTGAAGCATTTGGAAAAATTGCTGGATATATGAGAAATAAATTTGCAGGAGTTATAGTTGGGTTGACTGGTAGTGCTGGTAAAACAACAACTAAAGAAGAAATAAAATTTGTTTTGCAAAATTATGGTAAGGTGTTTGCGACTAAAGGTAATCATAATAATTTTATTGGGGTGCCGATTAGTATTTGTGATATGCCAGAGGATGTTGATTATTCAGTTTTAGAAATGGGTATGAGTGCTGAGGGTGAGATTAGATATCTGACTAATATTATTAAGCCTGATATTGCGATTATTACTAATATTCATCCGATGCATATTGAGTTTTTTGATGAATATGAAGGTATTGCTAGGGCTAAAGGTGAAATATTTGAAGGGTTTAAAGAGAGTTCAGTATATAAAACTGCAGTTATAAATGCGGATACTGATTTTGCTGATTTATTGTTTGATTTAGCATCAGATAATGGAGCTTATAATATTATCTCTTATGGTAAGTCTGATAATGCAGTGATAAAACTTATATCTATTGAAGAGCGAGATGATAAATCTTTTGTGAAAATAAGTATTGCTAAGCAAGAATATGAATATATGTTGACAGAGACTGGAGAGCATAAGGTTTATAATTCTTTGAGTGTGTTAGCTGTTTGTTATGCTCTTGGTTTAGATATTCAAAAATCTGCTGATTTGTTAAAAGATTTTGGTGCTTTGGATGGTAGAGGTAAGGAGTATAAACTGCATAATTATAATGGTGAAGAATATATGCTTATTGATGATAGCTATTCAGGTCAACCAGAAGCGATGAGACTTGCTCTTAAAGGTCTTAATGGTAAGAAGGTTAAGGGGCGAAGAGTTGCTGTTTTAGGTAAGATGGCAGAGCTTGGTGATAAGAGTGAAAAAGAGCATATTAGTGTTGGTAAATTGGTTGCAGAACTTAATATTGATATTGTGATTGGGGTTTGCGAAGAAACTAAAATTATATTAGAACAAATTCCAGATAATGTCGAAAAGCATTATTTTGAAACTAAAGATGGACTGGGTGAAGAGTTATATAATAATATCTTACGAGATGGTGATGCTTTACTTATAAAAGGTGCTAGATATTCGAGTAGAGTTTTTGAAGTGGCTAAATATCTGGTTGATAATGGGAGTAAGTAAGAGGCTTTAAATTAAAGAAATATCTTGCAAAATATGAAGATAAGCATTAAAAGAACGACAATTGAGAATAATTTATAATTTGAAAGGCTAAAACAATGAAATGCCCTTTTTGTGGAAATGAAGATACTCAAGTAAAAGATTCAAGACCAACTGATGATAATTCTGCGATTAGAAGAAGAAGGTTTTGTAATGAGTGTGGATCTAGATTTACAACATTTGAACGAGTTCAATTAAGAGAGCTTACTGTTGTTAAGAAAAATGGATCTAAAACTTTCTTTGATAGGGATAAATTAGCTAAATCAATTCAAATCGCAGTGAGAAAAAGACCTGTCGATCCTGAGAGAGTTGAAAAAATTATAAATTCTATTCAAAGAAGATTAGAGGCATCAGGTGAATTAGAAATTCCAACACAAACGATTGGTGAATATGTGATGGAAGCATTGCAAAATCTTGATAAAATAGCTTATATTAGATTTGCCTCTGTTTATAAAAACTTTAGAGAGATAAAAGATTTTGAAGATTTTATGGATACAATTGAAACTATACCAAATAATTTGAAAGATTAGTAAATAATGACTAAGAAGTTCATATCAAAAAAATTACAAATGAGAAGTGGTGCAAGACTTGCGGCAATTCAAGCTCTATATGTTCTAGAAAATAGTGATAGGGCAATTGATTTAGTATTAAGAGATTTTATCAATGGTGAAATTGGTAAAGTGGCGTTGGTAGAAGATTTTGATACAGATACAGAAGAGCTAACTGATTTATCAGATTTTGATACAAATTTCTTCGCAAGCATAGTTAGAGGCGTTTATCAAGATAAAGAAAAATTAGAGGGTATTATCCTAAAAAGTTTTTCTGAAGAATGGAATTATGAAAGAGTTGACTATACTCTTCGTGCAGCACTTTTTTGTGCTGTTTGGGAGCTTTTAGAGCATCAAGATATCGATGCTAAAGTTATCATTAAAGAATATGTTGATATTGCATATTCGTTTTATGATAAGAGTGAGCCGAGGATGGTGAATGCTATATTAGACTCCGTATCTCATATTTTACGCTCAAGCGAATTTTAATCTTTGTCTTTTGCACCATTAATCGTAAATTGATTTTTAAATGAGGCGTTCACGTATTACTTATACGCGAAACCACATTGAAAAATAAAGTTTACTTCTACTGGCACAAAATCCTTCAGATTGGAGGAAAAGTAGATAGATGCCTAGTATTAATATCTTATAAATAGCCTAAAAAAAAGGCAGAGGTTGAATTTTTTCAAATCATTCTACTTTGAATGGGGAGGCGAGATAGCCTGTTTCTGCGGACCAGTCAGAAGTTTTAATTCCATTGATATTGGTTGTGTTAATATCAATATCTCCTTTGTTATATTCGATGTTATAATCCAGACTAGCAATGCCATCTATTAGGTTTTGTAATTGATCATATAGCATTGCTTCTTTATCTGGGTGTTGTTCTAACATACTTAGATATTCTGAAATAGTATCTAATATTTGTAAAAACTCGTTTTGAGCTCTTAATTCTCTTAAATCTTTTTCAATATTAGGGTTGGCCTTTAAGATTTTTTCTATAGTTTGCTTTACAAAATCGTTACCCTCGACTTCTATTTCACCTTGATTATTGATGGTAATTTTTGCCGAGTGGTCAGATATTCCATATTGGCGGAATAATGTGCCTATCTGTTTTTGAATATCTTTGGTGCCTTGAATATAATCTTCTCGCATATGTTCAAAGTCAATTAATGGTAATCCTGTATCATTTTGAGTGGTTACTGTTACCCCATCTATATTTTGTAAATTATCTATTATTTGAGCGGTTTTTGATGTTTTTATTTCAGTTGATGTTTCCTGTGAGGTTGTTTCTTGGTTTGGGATAGGTGGGGTTTTAGATGTTAAATTAGTGATGATGTTATTGCTTATGTTTTGGGTGCTTGAAATATCCATAATTAATCTCCTTTGATGATCTTATATGAGTATATGCAAGAAATATACCTATATAAAGAAAATGACTTGTTTGGTTTAGGTATAAAAATTGCATAAGTTTTAGGGTGATAGTAATGGTTTGTGATTATTATCACTTAAATTTTGTGTTTAACCAAAATATTTTGAAGGAGAAGAACATGGATAGTGTTTCTTTAATATCAGCTGGTCAAATGCAATATGCACGACAAGATATGTTTAGCCGAATTGATACTGATGGAAACGGTAGTGTATCAAAGGAAGAATTTGTTTTAAATAGGCCTGATGGTGTAAGCGAATCACAAGCTAGTGAAAAGTTTGCAGAATTAGATAGTGAGGGAACAGGTAGTCTATCTGCAGAGCAGATGGCTAAAGGTGCACCTCCTCCTAATGGGCGACCAGCTGTAGTTGGTAGCTCTGTTGAAGCAATAGCTGAAGATATGTTGGCTTCTATTATAGAAATGATAGAAGAATTAGAGAATAGTACTTCTACTAAAGGAAGTGATATGTTTAGTAGTGCTGATACTGATGGTGATGGTTATTTAAGTGAAGCAGAATTTATTGCTGCTAGACCAGAAGGTGTTAGTAAGGAAGAAGCTGCTCAACTTTTTGCATCTTTAGATGAAGATGGTACAGGTTTGGTATCAGAAGAGCAAATGGCTCAGGCTGGACCTCCTCCTGGCGGAAAGGGTGGAGGGGTTGGACCTACTGGTGGTGGAGGTGAATCATCTTCGGAAGAATATGATGAGCTTGACACCAATGAAGATGGTGTAGTTAGTTATAGCGAGAAATTAGCAGGAGGAGTTATTGAAGACGAATCTGCTTTATATGCTAATGCTACACAAGCCTATTCTTTATTTGCTGCATAGATTATTATTGGCAAAGGAGTTGCAAGCTACTAGAATGGGTGGTTTGCAACTTTTTTATGGGTGGTGTTTGTTGTTATTGCTATTAGTTCCTGCAAAACGACCGAAATTATCAAGGATTTGCTCTATGGCTTTTAGTTTATGTCCGTGAGTTGGAGTTTTATCTTCTGATATTATAATATTTTTACCATCTTGTTTATCTAAGATTTTAACTTCTTTTACGGTTTCATCATCGTTAAATGAAATTTGTAATATTTCTCTTTTAGTTTCTTCTGGTTTATAAAAGGCTAGTTCTTCGATGTTGCTGCTGATATATAGCCATCTTTCTTCATTAAATAGGGTTTTAGTGGTGGGTGATCCTAGTAGTTTTGTAACCTCTCTTTTGGTGGTGTTTTGAGGGATTATTTTATCAATTTTACTTTGTCTTATTATATGGCCATTATTTTGTACCATAGGGGTTGTGCTACAAGCTGTGATAGTTAAAATAGCTGCTAATATAATAAACTTATTTATTGACATTTTTGCCTCTTATATAATCATAACATTGTTGAATTAGTAATAGTTATAATCTATTTTTATAAAAACTGTAAGGGAAAAATTTTTGATGAGTGGATTTAATTTAATTATTAAAGTTGATGAGATTGGTTCTAGGGTTCGTGAGATTAGTATATCTGCAGATGAGAAGGGTAGAAAAGATATTTCAGAGCGGATGGGACTTGTTGATATTAAATCTTTTGATGTGGATGTTAAAGTTAAAAGAATTGGTAAACAGAATAAATTTAAGGTCAATGGGGTTTTTAATTCTTTAGTTGTGCAAAACTGTGTTGTGAGTTTAGAGAATTTTGATAAGAAATATAGTGATAAATTTAGTGTTATATTTGAAGAAGAGCATACAAAACCTGAATTAGAGGATGTTTTTGATGCTGATAGTGATGATATTGAGTATATTGTAGATGGTAAGCTTGATATTGGTGAGATTATTTTAGAGTATTTTTCACTTAGTTTGGATGATAATCCGAAAAAGAATGGGGCGAAATTTGATGAAAGAATCGAAGCAAAGCCCGAAGAATCTAAAAATAATCCTTTTATGGTCCTAAAAAAATTAAAATAATGCTTGATTTGGGAGTTTTTTTAATATAGAACACTTGTTGATATTGGATTCATATATATATTTATGTTGAATTGATAATATATGAATTTTATAAGTGTTTAATTTTTAATATAAAAGAGAAGAGAAATGGCAGTACCTAAAAAGAAAGTATCCAAATCTAAAAGAAACATGAGAAGAGCTCATGATGCATTAGGTAAAAACTCATATATGGAATGCCCAAATTGTGGTGAATTAAAATTACCTCATAATGTGTGTTCAGAGTGTGGATATTATGATAAAAAAGAAGTTGTGAGCGTAAGTAATAAAACTGAAGAAGAATAAGATTTAAGTTTTTGTTACGACGGTCAAAGGAGAATATTTTGTCCGAAAAAATAGTTATATCTATTGATGCAATGGGGGGTGATAATGCCCCCGATGCTATTATTGAGGGTGTTGCGCTTAGTAGTAAAAAATTCCCTAAAGCAAGTTTTATTATATATGGTAATGAAGAAAAATGTCGCAATTCTTTAGATAAATATGCAAAAAATCTAAAGAAATGTGAGTTTATTCATGCCGAGGATATAGTTTCTAGTGATGATAAACCGTCTCAGGTTATTCGAAATAAAAAAACAAGTATGTGGCAAGCTGTAAATGCTGTTAAAACTGGTAAGGCTGATGCTGTAGTGTCTGCTGGTAATACTGGTGCTTTAATGGCAATATCAAAACTTGCTCTTAGAACCTTACAAAAAATCCATAGACCAGCAATTTGTACTATAATGCCAACTATTAAAGGTAGAGTGGTTGCGCTTGATCTTGGGGCTAATGTTGAATGTGGTCCTGAGAATCTAGTTGAATTTGCAATTATGGGTGAGAATTTTGCAAGAGTTTGTCTTGGTATTGACAAACCTAGTGTAGGATTACTAAATATTGGTTCTGAGGATATGAAAGGTAAAGAAGAGTTGCATAAAGCATCTGATATCTTAAAAACTTCATTTCCTGATGTTAATTTTTATGGTTTTGTTGAAGCTGATAATATTGCAGAAGGTTTGACTGATGTTGTAGTTACTGATGGGTTTACAGGTAATGTAGCCTTAAAATCTATTGAAGGTACTGCGAAATTAGTATTAAAACTTACTAAAAAAGCTTTCCTAGGATCTATTTGGGGTATTATAATGGGGCTCTTATCTAAACCTATATTTAGGAAAGTTAAGAAAACTATGGACCCAAGACTTTATAATGGTGCAATGTTTTTAGGTCTAAATGGCTTGTCTGTGAAAAGTCATGGCGGGGCTGATGGATTTGCTTTTTCAATTGCAGTTAACAATGCTATTAAGTCAGTTAAGGGTGACCTTAATGAAAAGATTAAAGAAGAAATCAATGGATTTAATTTGGATGAACTAGTTCAGGGTGATAAATAGATATGACAGTTATTTGTTCTAAACTTACGGGGTTTGGGCATTATTTGCCGGAAAAAGTGTTAACTAACCATGATTTGGAAAAAATGGTTGAAACTAATGATCAGTGGATTACTGAGAGAACTGGCATTAAGAAAAGACATATTGCAAAAGATGATGAATATACATCTGAGCTAGCATTTAAGGCGGCTACAAAAGCATTAGAATATGCAAAAATTGATGCTGCTGATATTGATTTAATTGTTATGGGTACGACTACACCTGATAATACTTTCCCATCAACAGCCACAAAATTACAAGGCATGCTTGGAGCAAAGGGATGTGCATTTGATGTGCAGGCTGTTTGTTCCGGTTTTATGTATGCTATGACTATGGCTGATAATATGATGAAAATGGGGCAAGCTAAAAAAGCTCTTGTAGTTGGTGCAGATACATTATCAAAGATTGTTGATTGGACAGATAGAAATACATGTGTATTATTTGGTGATGGAGCTGGGGCTGTTGTTTTAGAAGCTGTAGAAACAGAAGAAAATGAAAAAGAAGGTGTTCTTAGTACTAAAATTTATTCTGATGGTAGACTTTATGATAGTTTAGCAACAGATGGTGGTCCATCTATAACAAAAACAGCTGGTTTTATCCATATGAATGGTAAAGAAGTTTTCAAACATGCAATTACTAATCTTACTTCCGTTGCAAACGAAGTTATTAGTGATGCAGGTTTATCTGTAGAAGATGTGGACTGGTTAGTTCCTCATCAAGCAAATATTAGAATTATTGAAGGCACAGGTAAAAAGCTAGGTATTGCTCACGAAAAAGTGGTAATTACCGTACAAAATCATGCAAATACTTCTGCTGCATCTATTCCTTTGGCTCTATCAGAAAATGTTAATTCTGGTAAGATCAAAAAAGGTGATGTAGTAGTGATTAATGCCATGGGTGGTGGTTTTACTTGGGGTGCTGGATTAATCAAAATTTAATCTATTATCTTTAAAGAAACTAGATACTTGTTAATTAATTAAATTTTACTTGAATTAATTTTCTATTTCTTTAAATTGAGATGAATACAAAACAAAGGAAAAATTAAAAATGTCAGAAAAAACAATAACAAGAGTAGACTTAGCTGAAGCTATTTATGAAGAAGTTGGATTGTCTCGTAAAGATTCAGCAGACATCTTAGAAATGGTATTAGATGAAGTTTCTAACCAATTAGTAAAAGGTGATAGTGTAAAACTTTCTTCTTTTGGAACATTCACAGTTAGAAGTAAAAATGAAAGAATTGGTAGAAACCCTAAAACAGGTGTTGAAGCAACTATTTCTCCAAGAAAAGTTATTTCTTTCAAACCTTCTCAACTTATGAAAGACGAAATCAACTCTGCTGCTTAGTAGTTGATGGAAGGTTGTAATCTAGTATGCCAGTCAAAAAATCAAAAGCTGCATTTAGAACAATTGCTGAAGTTTCAGGTGAACTTGAGTTAGCCCCTCATGTATTGAGATTCTGGGAAACCAAGTTCCCTCAACTTCAACCTATGAAAAGAGCCGGAAGTAGAAGATATTATCGTCCTGATGATGTAAAACTGCTCCATGTAATCAAAGATTTCCTATACAATAAAAGATACACAATCGAAGGACTTCAAAAAGTATTTGAAGAACAAGGTGTGAAGAAGTTTTTAGGTGAAAAAATTCAAAAAGACTTTTTCTCAAGTGAAGAATTTGCCGATGTTTGTGTAAACAAAGAATTAATCAAAAATATAATATCTGAGTTAGAACACATCAAAGAAACATTTGATTCTACGGTCAACTAATACGTAATTCTCAAATAATTAAGAAAAATGAATTCTAGCTGTTATTTTGTTGTTATTTAAGTTCTCATTTACTAACCTGTAAACGTTCGAACTTAAATGCCTAAAACTAACTAGCTATAATTCACTTTTTATTATCTGTTTACATTGTAAATACATAAACTCGTATAATAGAATGTATTGCTTTAGTTGTAACTCGTATAATTCATTTTTTGTTATCTGTTTACATTGTAAATACTATGTAGTTGTAATAGGGGTTATTCTTCTTTGCAACAGAATTCACAAGAGCTAATATTTTCTAAGAATATTTCTGCTTGTCTTACTGCTTCATCTGGTTTTGCAAAATAACCCAAATAATCACAATTTTCATATGCTGGTCTGTGTTCACATTCTTTTTTATGTACTAGATGTTCGCCTGTCTTTTCAGGCTTTTTATTAACATAGTAAATAGTCATTTCAGCCT
Source organism: Alphaproteobacteria bacterium UBA5343 (assembly GCA_002410125.1). GTDB lineage: Bacteria > Pseudomonadota > Alphaproteobacteria > RF32 > UBA5343 > UBA5343. The sequence goes on along the minus strand of DHQH01000064.1, from coordinate 2,376 downwards.
CCAAAATAATTTTCTTGATAATAATATGTTAATTGTATAAGTTTTAATAATAGGTTAACTTTGTTTTGTAACTGTTTGTAACTTATGGATAGTTGTGTTTTTGAGGGTGTTATGGGAATAAGAAGATTTAATGGTAAAGAGTTTATTGAGGCTACTGTTTGTGTGGTTGAAAATAATAATCAAGAATTTCTAATGATTAAGCATAAGAGGGGTCCTTTTTTAGGTTTGAAGAATTGTCCTGGAGGAAAGAAGGATAAAAATGAGAGCCTAATAGAGGCTAGTATTAGAGAGACTGAGAGTGAAACTGGTATTACTCCAATTAATCCAAGAGTAGTTGGTAGTGCATATTTTGAGAATAAAGATGCTCCTAACTTTTGGGTGGAATTTCATAAGACAGAAGAATATGAGGGGGAAGTTGTTGGAGAGAATGACGAATGTTTTTCTTTTTGGCAGGATAAGAAAAATTTACCAAAACATGAAATGCATAATCCTGATACACCAATTTTTGATATGATATTAAAAGGGCAGATTTTTAATGTTTATTCTAAACATGGAAAGGTAACAAATCTTGCTGATGTTGATATATATGAAAATAATAAGCAGGTAACAAATGATATGAAAAAAAATCCTCATTCTGCATCAATTGTTATGGCTTGTAGAGCAAGTAGGGAGATGTAAAACATCTCCCTTTGTTTTATGATTTAAGGCTTGGGATAGAGGATTTTTATACTAGATATTAAATCTTGCCAATTGTTAGTTCCATTGATTTTATCCCAATATAACATATCTAATTGATCTGCTATATTTGGATAGGCTTGTTTTCTTAAATCTTTATAAGTTGGGGGTGGGTTTAGAAATTCTTGTATTTCACTACAATCTTTTTCGAGTTCCTGCCATCCTATTTGTGGGGTTTCACTATAGGCGATTATTTTATCATTTTCTTTTTTTACATATATTTTCATATTATACCTCATATTCAAAACCAAGTAGGGTTATTGTATAGTTATAATCAACAGATGTGGTTGTGCATTTGTGTTGAATGGTTCCTAAATTATCACTTTTTAAGAAGGTGATGAATTGTTTGGATATAAGCACTGATGAGTTAGTTCTATTGACCGATGGACTTAAGTTGTTAGTTTTATCCTTTAATAACATTATAGAATCTGTTGAAGATACTAAATCTGTAGCTAAGGTTAGATTGCAGTTTAGCCCTGTTGGTACAGCACAAAATAAATCAGCAAAAGATGTTGGAAGAGAAGATGTTGCATTAAAAAGTATTAATCCACTACTACCCAAATCAACTCTTACTTTATTGCCTGTTCTTTGGCTATTAAAAGCTCTTAAATTAGCACTACCATCGGTTATAAATGATGCAATTCTTCTTTTAGCTCCTGTTATGTTTACCAAATCACTACCATTGATATTTTGAGCGAACTCTAAAATATTATTTTCTCCTAAGAATAGGTGATAGGTTGTGTTGGCAGTAGCAGAAGATAAAACTGCATTAGTGTTAGATGTTAGTGATAGCATTGTTGAGTTATCATCTGATAAGCAAACACCTGTTGAGATTTGCATAGAGGTTGAATTTAAATATGATATATCTAAACCGTTGATATAACCTTTGTTGATATCTGCTGCTAGTTCACCAATAGATTTTGCTTCATAACCAGAAGCATCTGATTTTGCTTTTAGGTAAGTATTGGCAGTAATATTTGGTAAATTGATATTATTAGCAATACTTACAGCTGTATCTTTGGCTGTTATTGCTTCATTTTTTGCTGCTAGAGTAATATCTTTAGCATTTATAGTTTCATCTACAGAGTTTGAGATGGTTTGTGTAATCTCATTGAAATTTTCAATGGAATTTTCTAAACCTGTTGCATTAGAATTCCAGATTAGTGCTTTCCCTGCTGTTGCTGTAGGTAGGGTCATATCAATATTATCTGCAGCATAGGGTGGAATGGTTACTGTCCTTGAGATATTATCTGAAATTTGTTGAATGCAGGCTGTTTGATAATCTAATTCATCATTAATTACATTTGCTCTAAAAGCTCCACCTTCTTGAAAATCAGTAGTTCTTTTAATGCTTAAATCTCGAAGAATGGTGATGATAGTTTCATTGGTAGGAGGAGTATTAAATATCACAGAGCCTCCATTAGAATTACCAACTCCAGAAATGCTATAATTTGTTTCTTGTAGGTTATCGTTGAAATAAACTTTAATATCTGTTTCATTAAATATTGGGAATGAGAAGCTATATTCACTTAACACTCCATTGGCGGTGTATCTTACTCTGGGAGTAATATCGCCGATTTTTATATGTTCGGTTGTCATTATATATGTATTCCTTTTTTTTGTTTAAATGCATTTAAACAA
>DHQH01000103.1:466-5690 GCA_002410125.1 Alphaproteobacteria bacterium UBA5343 | reverse complement strand
TTATTGTTACTGGGGATTCCGTTTCTATGTGTAGTGAGGCGGCTTCATCTGGTAAGCCAGTTTATATCTTTGCTCCAAAATCTATGGTTGGTGATAAACATAGAAGATTTCATAATACTCTTTATAAAGGGGGATATGCTAAAGATTTGAGCGATTTTAAAGAAGAATATGAGGAAGTAAAAACCCTAAATGAATCTGTTAGAATTGCAGGTATTATCAAAGAAAGATTGTTGTAAGTCTATATTTAGCTTGACTTTTGGATGGATATGAGTTACAAATTGTATTGTTATGAAAAAAATTAGTTCACATATTTTAAATTCAAAAGTTCACACTTCATGGTGGTGGCGTTAGGCGCCATATTGTTTACTATATAAAATTTTAAGTGAAATTAATCGGTGCCAATCATTTTAGTAAAATGGTTGGTTTTTTGTTATGTATTTGTAGAAAAGTTTAGAGAAATGATGGAAGAAGTAAAAGAAGAAATAAGTGATAAAATCGGTGGTAAGGCTAGAAATTTGAGAGAATTATCTTCTATAAAAGGCATTAAAGTTCCTAAATTTTTTGCTGTTCCTAGTGATATTAGAAATGAGGATATAAGAGATTATATTGCAGAGCAATTATTAAAAATGCCTGAGGGTATTAAATTTGCAGTTAGAAGTAGTGCTTTGATTGAAGATGGTGATGTTGTTTCTTGTGCAGGGGTGTTTGATACATATTTGGATGTTGAGAGTGATATAGATAAGATTGTTGAATATGTAGTTAAAATTAGAGAAGCTGCTGATAAAAAAGAAGAATATGTTAGCGAGTATTCTAAATTAAGAGGTGTTGATTTTGTCTCAGGGGTTGGTGTTGTTGTACAAGAAATGGTGGAACAACCAGATTATAGTGGGGTTGTTTTTTCTCATTCTACAGAAGAAAGTGATGAGTATTTTCATGTGAATTTTGCAAAAGGTTTGGGCGAACATATTGTAAGTGGTGAAGAAAATGGTGTTCAGTTAAAAATATTTAGAGATGCTTTGGGTTTAGACAAGGATAAATATAGTTTTCTTAAAGAGCTAGTTGGTAATATAAAAGAGGTTGAAGAGCATTATAACTCGAAATCTTTAGATATTGAGTTTGCTATCAAAAATGGTGATGTTTATATATTACAGGCAAGGCCTATGACAGCATTTAAGGATAGGGTGCGAGAGCTTGATTATGAGTTTGTAGAGGAAAAGATAAGAGAGCTTAATAGTTTTGTTGGTGGTATTGGTGATGATGTTTATGGAGATATGATTGATATTAATCCTGCTGAGTTGATTGGTAATAATCCAGATTTTATTAATAGTTCTATATTTAGAGAAATATTTAGTGATAAAATTGTTGAAAAATCTAGAAGAGAAATGGGGTATGAGCCTGACAATAGTGGGTTGATGATTTTAGTTAATAATAAGCCTTATATTTCGCTTAGAGCTTCTGCAAATAGTTTTAGACCGAATGGTATATCTAAAAAAACATATAATAAGTTGGTTGATTATTATGTGTCAAAAGTCAGTGCTAATCAATATTTGCAAGATAGGGTTGAGTTTGATGTGTTTGCGATGACAGAGGGGAAGCAACTTGATAAGATAATTAATGATTTGGGCAATAAGCTTAATAATCAAGAAAAAGACGAAATTAGGAATGGTTTTGAGGAGTTAGATAAAAATTTATCACATATGGTTGATAAGTTTATAGGGAGATATGGTGAAGATATAAAATCATATGCAAAAGATGTTGATGTAGATGATAATAGTTTATCGGATAAATTAAAGGTGCTTAAAAAAGGGACAGGTTTTTTTGTGAGTGCTGCTAGGTTGGCTTTTTACCAAAAGAATAAGATGGAAAATAAATATGGTAAGGAGTTTGTAAAAACAGCTCTTGGTGGACTTAATACGGTTTCTTCAAAATTGCATTATAAGATGCTTGATTTTGCGGTTGATAAAGCAGATAGAAAAGAGATTGTTAATGAGTTTGGGCATTTAAGACTTGGGCAAATGGATATATTTTCAGATAGTTATAAGTCTGATAGTGAGCATTATTTCAATTTTGCTTATTATGAAGGGTTAGGTAAAAATCAAGTTGATGAAGAGAAAAAAGGGATTTTGCAAAATAAGAAGAAATATTATGAGTTGTATAATAGTGTTGATGTAGATACTCAAAAAGATATAGATGACTTGAATTTTTTGATGCAGACGAGAGAAGAAGTTAAGTTCGAATTTGCCAGAGGTTATGATAATTTGGCAGAGGCTTTAATTAAGACGGCAGATAAAGAAAATATAAATAGGGATGTGTTGGCTAATACATCAATTAGAGATGGGGTTATGATAGATAAATTAAAGGATAAAGAGCTGTTGTTATTTAAAGCTCAGAAGAGGCTTAATGATAAGGCAAAAGGTAAAGTTAAGATGCCTTGTGTTATTAATAAAGATACTAATTTTAATGTGATAGAGATACAAGAAAATAAACCAACATATTTATCTTCAGATGTGGTAAAATCTGAGGCAATATATTTGAATTCAGAAAATATTGATAATATTACTAAAGATGATATTGAGGGCAAAGTAGTTGTACTTGATAGGGCAGACCCTGGATATGATTTTATTTTTTCTATGAATCCGAAGGGGTTAGTTACAAAGGTTGGAGGACCAGCATCTCATATGGCGATTAGAGCATTGGAGCATAATTTACCTGCTTGTATTGGAAGTGGTCGAAATTTGAAGGATATTGATGGAGAAAATATTATTTTAGATTGTAAAACAGGACAACTTATTACAATGAAGCCGGGAGGAAGATAAATGAGTTTGATAATGATTAGACATAATAGTTTGGTAGAGCCTTTTAATGATTATGGTAAGTTATCAGTAGAAGATTTAGATAGGTTATCTACATGTGAGGTATCTCCAAATATTGCGAATATTAATGAAGTTCCTAGCTGTTATGGTGATAATGATATTAGAGATATAAAAAATTGTGAGAGATTTATTTGTAGTAAAATTAAAAGGACTAAGGAGAGTTGTTTAGCTATTCAAAAGTTATTACAGATTGATAAAGAAATAATAGAGGATGAAGATTTAAATGAGATTTATTTTATTGCTAGCAGATTAATAATAAATAATACTAATGAACCTTTAGTGGAGGTTAGAAATAATTTTTATAAGGATTTATTTTTAAATAATGGAGCTTTAGAAGATATTAGAGGTTTGTTGGAAAGATGTGATAGGGTTATTGACAAGTATAGTGATAAGAATGTTATTTGTTTCTCTCACGGATTTTTAATTAGGTTTATGAATGCTTATAAAATATCTGGTTATAATAAATTAGGGTGGATTGATTTTATTGATGAAACGAATCCTGTGGGTTATTTGGAAATAAATAAATTATAATAGTCCCATTTTTTGGGCAGTGATAACAGCTTGGGTACGGTTGGTTACTTTTAATGCTTTGAGAAGGGCATTAATATGGAGTTTTACGGTTGCTTCTGATACACCCATTTCATAGGCTATTTGCTTATTTGCTAGACCTTCTGATAATAGTTGTAATACTTGGTTTTGCCTTGGGGTTAGTTTAGCTTTTTCTATTGATGTTTTGATAGATTTTTTAGTTTCTTGACAGCCAGAGTTTTTAGTTTGAAGCATTGCTGGAGGGAGATAAGTTCCACCATCAATTACTAATTTTAAGGCATTAAGTAAGGTTTTTGTTTCTGATCTTTTTGGAATATAACCTGCAATTCCTAAATCTAGTGTGCCTCTAATATCGCTAAAGTCTTCAGAAGCGGAGAGAACAATTATTCTAGTTTCATCAGCTTTTTTTTCTATAACCTTGCCTAATCCTTCTTGCCATTCCATATCTGGCATTCCAAGGTCAATAATGATGAGGTCAAACTTTTCTTTAGAGACTGCTTTGATAGCATCTGTGAAGTTTTCGGCTTCGGTAACTTTAGAATCACTAATTAGAGTGGATAGTTGAATATTTAATCCATCTCTAAATAATTGGTGGTCATCTGCAATTAGAATTTTCACTGTTTTAAGCATCCTAAAGTTTTGTAAGTTATAATCATATAATATATTAATAAAATTTAAAATACAATGACTTTGGTAGTTATTTTAGTTTTTGTTGTATTAAAAATTGCATATATACTTTATATGTAGTGTTAAAGCTCTATAATATCAATAGTAACATCTGCTTCTTTGAACATTTTTAGTGAATCGTCACAAGTATGTCGCCAGTTAGATTTGCAAGTTGAGGCTTCTTCTTTACCCTTGGTGCCACCCATATTGGTTGTGGATACAACTCTGGTAATTCCTGATTGGATTATGGCTCTTGCACAATCACAACAAGGTGGATGGGTTGCATACATGGTGCAGCCATCTAGCATAGTTCCTGTAAAACAAGCATTATAGATTGCATTTCGCTCTGCATGTTCAAAATATGAATATTTAAGAGGTCTTTCATATCTTTCGTCAACATTATCATTAACACCTCTTGGCATACCATTATAGCCCATGGCTCTTATTTCTTTTTTATTTCCAACTACAACAGCACCAGTTTTGGTGGAGGTGTCTTTTGACCATTTGGCAATAACAAAAGCTAATTCTAGAAATCTTTTATCCCATTTTTGTTGATTTTTGCTGACCATTGTAGTTTTCCTTATTTGTAAATTATTCTCTTATTTTATTGTGATAGAAAAACTGCTTTTAAGCAAATGCAAATATTTTAATGTTGATAAATTTAAATATTTCCAATACCTATACTTGGTTGGGTAGGGTTGGTGGTTGTGAAATTAAAATCTCTTGATAGGAAGATTGATGTACACCAAGTATATTCTTTAATTGGTCCGAATCCAAAGAAGTCTATCTGAATAAGATTTGCATCTCTTAAAATTTTTGTTGCCTCTTTATAATCATCTCTGTCATTGCAACGCTCAGAATTATCAAAAATTATCATTCCGCTTGGTTTTAGTTTTTTTATAGCATGGGTGGCACAATTTTCTCTTGCGAAATTACCATCAATAACAATTATGTCAAAATCTTTTTCTTCATTTAAAACAGCTTTTTCATAAGGATCTTTATACATGATATGGCGAATGGTGAGATTATCTGGTTTGTGGGGGGTGAGCTTACCAATCCATTTAATATTATGTTCGACACTTGTAACAGTTTTTGCTCTTTTGCTCCAGAATAAAGAGGAGCTACCACAGCCATAT
>DHQH01000103.1:0-203 GCA_002410125.1 Alphaproteobacteria bacterium UBA5343 | reverse complement strand
AAAAATATCTTTTTCTTTTAAGTTAAATTGAGATAGATATTCAATTGCAGGATATGTAAACCAAGGAATAGGATTTTCATCCTTATCAATAGATTTCATCTGTTCCATTGATTTTTGATAACCAAATTCATCTTTAAAAACATCAAAAGCTACAGGAATTTTTTCGGCAGCGGTGCTGTCGATTAAACTTTATTTTTCAATGT
>DHQH01000028.1:6791-18722 GCA_002410125.1 Alphaproteobacteria bacterium UBA5343 | reverse complement strand
GTGAGAAATTGCATCAACTGGGCAGCAACTCTTGCATGGAATGGTCTTCCTGTTTGCGGGATAGGTGGCTTTACTATGCCAAATCATATGTTAGAACATCCATTATCTGGTGTTTATGACATCGCTCACGGTGCAGGTCTATCAATCGTTATGCCTGTGTGGATGGAGTTAGAGATGAATAATAAAACCGATAAATTAGCAAAATTTGCCAAAGAAGTTTTTGCAATTGAAAACAGCGATAAAAAAGTTCAAGCCAAAGCAGGTATTGAAGCCCTTAAAAATTGGTTTAGCAAAATTGGAAGTCCAGTAACTCTAAAAGAGGCTGGAATTAAAAACCCAGATTATGAGACCCTAATTAAACATGCTTTAGTTGGAGCAAAATCAAGAGGTATTGATTATATGACAGAAGATTATATCTTAGATTTTTATCAAAAATGCTAGTTAACAGATAAAGAAAAAGGAGAGTTTATCTCTCCTTTTTTAATTCCTAATGTTATTAAATATTTGATTTGTTAATACATATTCTCCAAACACCTGTTTATTAACTTCCATATTATCAACTACTACATTTTGTTTTTCTAATTTTTCAGCCTCTTTAGCTAATTTACCATCTACCATATCTGCAATATCAAACACTTTATCTGACATATATTTATTAGCTTTTTCAAATACCTTATTAAGCTCATAATAATTAGCCCTAGCATTATCAACTTTTTTACCAATCTCTTTTAGTTCTTTTGTTTCTTCATTATCAATACTAAATTGGTTAATCATATATACTGTATAATTTACTACTAATTTTTCTAATCCAGTCTTATTCTTAGTATTTTTATAAAACTCTGTATTAGATAATTGTTGATGCATATGTTCTGATAGTTCTTTATTTTCTTCTATTTTTTCTCTATCATCATCTAAAAATAATTTAGTAAATTGGTCAACAACCATACCTTCTTCTACAAATTCAACAATACTATCCAAATCTTTATTGCTAGCATCTTGATTAAATTTTCTAATTGCTTTTCTTAATTGATGAGTTTTTAAAGCTGTTTTTTCTAAGCATTTACCCATTAATATAGAAAATTCAGCATGACTTGTCATTTCTTCTTCTTCTTTTAACTCACTCAAACCATCTCTAATAATACTAATTCTAGTGTATTTTTCAGGGCCTAAATCACCTTCATCGATTATTTTAGTACATTCATCAGCAAATTTTATTTTTGGGGTAAGTTTTTCATCTTCTTCCTTGCATTTTTCAAAATTTTGCAAAGCTTCATCTCTAATTTTACCATAATGATTTTTAATTTTTTGCAAATCCCCAATTACAGCATTGCGAGTTCTACTATCAAACTTAATTAATCCATTTTTGTTATCTTGATAATCAGATAATTTATAATTTTCTCTTGTATATCCAGCTTCTTCTAATACAATACAATCATTACTATATATTGGCAAAAGCTTATTAGCTATTGTAAATAATCTATAATCCAACTCTTGATACATCCCTACCGATGCGGGCATCATTTCAGTTTCTTTAGATTTACTGTTATCATCTTTTTCTAACTCTAGATTATCTAAAATATTTTGTTCAAATTCTAATAAACTTTCCTGCTCTTCTTTTTCTTCTGCTTCAACTTTCATTATCTCAGCGCTATATTCCAAAATATCATTAATATTTTCTTCTAACTCATCATATGTTGCATGTATTTTTGATTTGATTGTTTGCTTCATATCATTATTAGTCAAATCTTCACTAGTGATACCATAAGTAACAATATCACCATGCATATCATCTGCAGTTATTTCTTCAATGCCAGCCATATGCCCATATATCTTATTAATTGCCGAAGAAAGCTCATCATGATCACTTATAGCATAGTTGAGCTTCTTAAACATAATATTTTCAGATTTTCGGATTAATTTATTATATTTTATCATATCTCTTTGTATATCAGATAATTTTCTTCCTTTTGCAATTTCAGTTTTTACGAAATCATTGCTATGCTTTGCCATTTCTTGATTTAAGACCTTAATAAAATAATCATCCTCAAATATCTTAATATCAATTCCAAGTGGAGCTAATCCACTCATATTATCAAATCTTTTTAATATTTGTTTAGATGTAAGATTAAATTCTATCTCGCCATCACCATTAAATTTAATAACAGCTTTTCTCATATTTTTATCGATAATATTAAATAATATATCTCTAAAACTAGCCTCAATTGCAGATTCATCTTCATATTCATCTTCATCAAATTCAGATATTTCACTATTCTGCTTTTTAGGTTTAGGCTCTTCTAGCAATTCATCATTAATCAAGTCAACACCTTTTAACCTATCGCATATATTATTTAATGTTTTAATATTAGCAGGACATTTCATGGATTCTTGTTTGTCGGCAATTTTTCTTAATGTCTTATTATATTTTTCTATATCTTTTTTAGCACTGTTTTTAACTATATTATAAAATTTATTTATTATCTTTAAATCGTTATGTAATATATCTAAGTCTTCTGCCATACACATATTGGTAAGGAAATTAGACACTTTAGTAAATTCATGAGCTTCTCTTAATGGAGTAATGCCTTCATTCTCTAAACCTGATAATGTGTCTCTCAGCCAAACTTTTAGCAAATCATTATTTTGTTTAATCTTTACCAAATCTTTTTCTTTTGGATTATCAAGGTTAATTCTTGTAAATCTTCTATCCAATTGTCTATGTCTTAATTTATTTCTTTTATTATCTGGTATCAGGCGAATTATATCGCAAAATAAGCGATAGTTATTATCAAATTCTTCTGTTATATCTTGTTCAGGGGGTTGATAACTGTAAAATTCTAAATAGCTAGCTGCAATAATTTTCCTAACATTCGAGTATCTGTTATATAAAACCTTTTGTTCAATATCTACAAACATATCATCATCTTCTGGCTGATATTCATTGCTATCATCATTTTCAAATCTTAAAAATTCATCAACCTTATCACTAATTTTTCTCACATCTCTATTGTGTTTCGTGTTTGTAATCTCTTTATCACTTAAGATTTTTTCAGTAGGTCTAAATAAATGATAATCATTGTTATTAGCATATTCATTCATACTATCATCGGGATAATACTCTTCGTAATAGTCTTGCTTTATCTCTTCAAATTTCTCACTATCTTCTCTTGCTATCAAAAATTTATTTAATACCTCAAGATATGATGCTAATTCTGCGTTGATTTCATTTTTTACATAATGATTGTTAACATTCGCTTCATAAAAGCCTTTTCCAAGTAACTCAGGATTATCATTAAGGGTATTCACAATCAGAAAATTAGCATCAATTCTATTTACCTTAAAATCATAATCTTCTATATGTAAATCTTTTATCTCAATTAATTTCTCTTGTAGTTTTTCTACAAATTGAGGATGAATTTTAGCTTTTGTTTGTTTAAATTGAGTAGATATCTTATCCAAGTGGAAATCTAAATTATCACTCTCATAATAAAGGCTCAACTCTAACTTATCAGAAACGGATCTAAGTACATAATCATAAGCATTTACAAGTGAGTTAAGCATCCCTCTCATCTCATTATCGAGATTAAACTGTTTGATATAGCCAAGTTTAATTTCAGTCTCGACTATATTATCAGAAAATATAAACAAGCTATATTTATCTGTTAGTTCTAGTTCATTTTGATTATAGCTTGAGAGAAATAATTCAATATCTTTAGCAACTACTTCCTTATCATCAGCAAGCATAGGTACATCATTTAAATGCTTATTTTTAATAATGCTCACATGTCTCTTATCATTAAGAAATACTTCACCTGTTTCTTCTTCTAAGATTTTAGCACATCTCAAAAATTCATCATATAATTTCAGATATACAGAATCCTCAAGGTCTTTATCACTATTTTCAACCCTTGTTTTTATGTCATACATTTTACTAGAAAGGAAAGCAGCATTAGCCACAGCTAGATTTAGCCTAAAAGATTTTCTACCCTGTGTAATTTCTTCATTCATATAAAAAACTCTCTTGCTCAAAAGCAACTCTTAAATCAAAGTCTATTAATAATTGACATTTTTGTCAAATAAATAACTCTTTTTCGCCAATTTAAAGTGAATAACTTCTTGCCTAAAATAAAATGAGATTATATATATAATACAAATGATTTAGATAGGTTAGTAAAAATGGCAATATTAAAAATTTTAGAATATCCTCATCCCGTTTTAAAACAAAAGGCTGAGCCAGTAGCCAAAATTGATGATGAGATAAAAAAAATACTAAGCAATATGTTAGAAACAATGTATGATGCACCAGGCATAGGTCTTGCTGCACCACAAATTGGTATATCTAAAAGAATGTTAGTTTTAGATATCTCAGAAAATAAAGACAATCCATATATTATAATCAATCCTGAAATAATTTGGAAAAGTGATGAGGTTAATATATATCAAGAAGGCTGTCTTTCTGTTCCAGAGCAATATGCAGATGTAGTAAGACCAGAAAAAATCAAACTAAAATATCAAAACATCGATGGTAAAGAGCAAATAATTGAAGCAGACGGACTTCTCGCCACATGTATTCAACACGAAATGGATCATCTAAATGGTGTTTTATTTATTGATCATCTCTCAAGACTAAAAAGAAATATGTTAGTAAAAAAATTAAAAAAACTACAAGAGGCCTAAATGAAAATAGTATTTATGGGAACTCCTGATTTTTCAGTTCCAGTTTTAGAAAATCTAATCAAAGAATTTGATGTAACTTGTGTTTATACTCAACCCCCAAAACCAAAGGGTAGAGGGCATCAAGTTATGAAAACCCCAATCCATATCTGTGCCGAAAAAGCAGGAATAGAGGTTCGCCATCCGAAAAATTTTAGGGCTGAACAAGATTTACAAGATTTTGAAAAATTAGATGCAGATGTTGCTGTTGTTGCAGCTTATGGTTTAATTCTTCCTAAAAGAGTTTTAAATGCTCATAAATATGGGGCAATTAATATCCATGCCTCAACTCTTCCAAGATGGAGAGGAGCAGCTCCTATCCAAAGAGTTATCGAGGCTGGAGACAAATCAAGTGGTGTTACTATTATGCAAATGGATGAAGGTTTAGACACTGGTGATATGTTGCTTAAAGGAAATATTGATATAACTGATAATATGACAGCAGGAATGCTTCATGACGAGCTTTCAAAACAAGGTGCAGAACTAATTATAAAAACTCTTAAAAATATTGATAATATCAAACCAGAAAAACAAGATGATAGCAAGGCCACTTATGCTAAAAAAATTGCTAAGTCAGAAAGTAAAATCAATTTTGATCAAGATGTAGAAATTGTTGCCAGAAAAGTAAGATCTCTTACACCATTCCCAGGGGCTTTCTTTGAATATAAAGGTGAAAGGTTTAAAGTTATAGATTTCACTTTTGAGAAAAATGAAACCCAAGATATATCTTCAACCATTGTGACTGCAGACAGTCACATATTGTTAAATTGCTTAGGTGGAAGTCTACGAGTTAATAAAATCCAAAGAGCTGGAAAAAAAACAATGACAGTGCCAGAACTACTAAATGGTTTTAAATTTGAAGATTTAGCAAAAATCAACCAATGACAAAATCATATACCATAGGGATTACAAATAATATTTCTATGCTGGTTATTTTAGCCAGATCGCTCAATCTTTTTAAATCGAGCACATATGATTATAAATTTCGCACATTCAACACTGCCAAAGATAATCTAGCCGCGATTAATAAGGGTTGGATAGATTTTGCTAGCCTAATTGATATAAGCATTGCTTATCTTGGTCTTGAACATAAACCAAAAGTCAAACTAATCGCCAGCATGCAAGAAAAATATGACGAAGTTATCATTGCTAAAGAACATATAAAAACCACATCAGATTTAATCGGTAAAAAGATTGCCTATCTGCCAAAAACTTCCTCTCATATGTATTTGGTTAAATTTTGTGAGTTTCATAATATTGATATAAATTCTCTTAATTTAATCGAAATGAACCCAGAAAAAATGGTTGGTAATTTTTTTGCCGAGGATATTGACGCTGTTTCTCTTTGGGAGCCTTATTCATCTAATATTCTAATTACTGCTGGTAAAAACAATCAAAAACTCACCATATTTAATAACCAAGATATTTATAAATTCACGGTTGTGTTAGCTGCTCATCATAATGTTATAAATAAAAATCCTGCAGTAATTGCAAATTTCATAAATATAATAAAAACTGCTGAAAACTATTTTCAAACTCATAAAAAAGAAGCTATAAACCTAATATCTAAAGAAATTACTCAAGATAATAAAACCTTTGAAAATTATATCAATAAATTCACTCTCAAAATCTCTGAAATCCCAGATGACTTTATAGAAAATGTTAAGTCCTACGGCAATTGGATTATTGCTAATGACGATAAGTATAAAAACTCTAAATTACCAAGATATGAAAAATTATTTGACAAAAATCACCAAAAATAGTAAATTATTAAAACAAGAGGTCTTGGAGCCTTATAAATTCTAAGACAGAGACCTCTATAAAATAATCGCTTTGCATCAATTGCAAGAGCTGTTTTTAGGAAACTAAAAAGCATGGATTAAATCGATGTGGAGACTAAAAATGTCTAAAAACAGGCTTATCATAATTGCTATTGCAATTCTAATAATCATTTTTTCAATTCCCAAACCTCAAACAAATAACAATAAGCTAAAAATAGCTTGCACTAGTGTTATCTGTCTTCTTCCATATGTCGCTCAAGAACAAGGATATTTCGCAGAAGAGGGCTTAGAAATAGAAGTTATCGAAACTATCGCTGGCAAGCTAAATATGGATGCTATCATTGCCAAAGATGCTGATTTAGGATTTCTCGTGGAATCAAATATAGCATTCATTGGTTTTCAAAAAAATCACGATATCAGGGTAATCGCCTCACTCCTAAAAAGAAGTGGTGATTCAATCCTTGCTCGCCAAGATAAAAATATCTCCAAACCAGCAGATTTAAAGGGTAAAAAAATCGGTTACTTCCCAGCTACTACCTCTCATATGTTTTTGGCAAGGTTTTTAGATAAGCATAATATCTCTTGGGATGAGATAGAACCTGTAATGCTCCCAGCTCCATCCCTACAGGCTGGTATTATAGCAGGTGGAATTGATGCAATCAGCATTTGGAACCCATGGAATTATAATTCTAAGACCACCATTAACAAACAAGGGGTAAAAACTCTTAACTTTAACAATACAGGCTTTTACCCATCACAAGTAATTTTAGGTACTTCCCAAACTGTAATTGATAATAAATCACACCAGCTTCACAAATTTATGAGAGCCATTAAAAAAGCCGAAATATATTGCGATAATAATTTTGAAAAAGCTCAAAAACTCCTCTCAGACAAATCAGGCATAGAGCTAAACATCTTAAAGTTAATGTGGGATATTGAATATAAACCAAACATCTCCATTGATGATGATTTACTAGAAATATTAATCTGGGAAGGTAAGCACATCAAACAAAGAAATAATAATTATAAAAACGAGCCGCTACCAGATTTTGAAAAATTAATTAATAAAGATTTTGTGGGGGCATTAAATGGATAGATTAATTAAATCATCAGGAATTTTAGTAATTTTATTGCTTTGGGTTATTTTTGCAGACCTCTTAAAAATAGCCAATAGCACTATTCTGCCCTCACTTGGCGATACGATTCTAGCACTTTTTAGCCTAGATACTCTAAAAAATATTGCCACTGATCTAGCTCAAAGTGGAATGCGTTGGTTCTATGGTTATCTATCAGGAAGCATTATAGCGATTATCTTAGGGTTAGTTATTGGCTCTTCAAAACTTTTACAAAAATCATCATTATTTGTCATCGAGTTTTTCAGATGTTTGCCAGTAACCGCACTTTTCCCAATCTTTTTACTGCTATTTGGAATGGGTAATTTATCAAAAATAGCTATGATTGCCTATGCTAGTTTTTTCATAGTATTAATCAACACTATTTACGGGGTAATCTATCAAAATAAAACCAGAGCAAAAATGGCTAATATTTTCGGCTGTAGCAAATATCAAAAATTCCAAAATATTACCTTTTTTGGAAGCTTGCCACAAATCTTCATCGGTTTAAGATTAGCTCTTTCTATCTCATTAATCATCACCATCGTTGCCGAAATGTTTATTGGTTCTGATATGGGAATAGGGCAGAGTTTATATAATTCATTCCTAACTCTAAATTCCGTAATGCTATATGGTTACCTAATCATTGTCGGCATAACAGGTTATCTCTTAAATATCTTATTCTTAAAGATAGAAAAGAAAATTTTATATTGGGTGCAATAATGATTAGTTTAGAAAAAATAAAAAAATCCTTTGATAATAAAAAAGTAATCTCAAATATTGATTTTGCCTGTGAAAAGGGTGAGTTTGTAACTCTCTTTGGTCCTAATGGTTGCGGCAAATCAACCCTGATTAATATCTTGCTCGACCAAACCAAAGCCGATGGTGGAAAAATTACCAACCATGCTCAAAAAATAGGCTATGTATTCCAAAACTATCGTGAAAGTCTACTGCCTTGGATGAGTGTGAAAGATAATATATTATTCCCATTAAAGATAAAAAATATCTCTCTTGATGAATGTGAAGCAAAGCTAAAAGCACTTCTAAAAATCACTAAGTTAAAACTTCCAACAGAGACTAACATCAATAATTTATCAGGCGGTCAAGCTCAACTTGTAACCTTACTAAGAGCTCTAATAATTGAGCCTGACTTACTTATTTTAGATGAGCCATTCTCATCATTTGATTATAACTTAAAAATTACTCTGGCTGAAAAATTATATGAAATTACCAGAAAGCTAAACCTAACAACTATCATGATAAATCATTCTCTTGATGAAAGCATTTACCTATCAGATAAATTATATATTTTATCTCCTGCTCCATCGATTGTTAAAAAAGTTATCGATTGTAAGTTTACAAAATCAGATTATAAAGCTACAATCACCTCAAATAAGTTTTTGAATATCACAAAAACAGCGGTTCAAAATATTAAAACAACGGAAATATAAATGCCAAGATATAAAATTATTGTAGAATATGATGGTACCAATACAGTTGGTTGGCAAAGGCAAAATGAAGGCAAATCTATCCAAGGTTGGATAGAAAAAGCTCTTGTAAAATTTACTGGTGAAAAAATAGATATTTTTGCAGCTGGCAGAACTGACGCGGGAGTTCATGCAACTTCTCAAACTGCTCATTTCGATATTTCCAAATCATATAAAGACTATGTTGTAAGAGATGCCATTAATGCCCATCTAAGAGATATGAAAGCCTCAGCCGTAATCCTTTATGCAGAAAAGGTTGCAGATGACTTTCATGCCAGATTTGATGCAAAAAAAAGAGGCTATCTCTATCGTATCAATAACCGCAAGCCACCATTAGTATTAGATAAAAATCGTGCTTGGTGGGTACCTGTGGAGCTAGACGATAGAAAAATGGCAGAAGCAGCAAAATATCTAATCGGTAAACATGACTTCTCATCATTTAGAGCAGCCGAATGTCAAGCAAAAAGCCCAGTAAAAACAGTGGATTTTATTGAAGTTTCAAGACAAGGTAGTGAAATTCATATTAGAGTAGAAGCTCTATCATTCATCCATCATCAAATCAGAAATTTTGCGGGAACTTTAAAGATGGTAGGGGAAGGTAAACTTTCTCCAATTGATGTAAAACATATCCTAGAAGCCAAAGATAGAACCAAAGCTGGGCCAACAGCCCCAGCCCACGGCCTCTACTTCACCAAAGTTGAATATTAAAAATAAATCCCCCATTTAATGGGGTGTCATTCTTATACTTTAGTCTAGGAATCCAGAGTCTATCGCTTTAGCGATTCAGTCTTTCTAACGAGTTAACATATCCAGCCAGTCAGCAACATCAACCGTACCATAATCAATATAATCTTCTTTTTTATAATTCTCGATAAAATTCTTATCATAAACCGCCAAAACAGTCTTCATTCCAAGCTCTTTTGCAGTTTTTAGATTTTGCTTATTGTCATCAAAAAATATCGTCTTATGTGGGTCAATCTTATATCTATCAAAGAAATATTCAAAAGCCGCAGGGTCTGGTTTTGGAATAAAATTAGTTGCCTGTGTCCCAAAGAAACCATTTATTTCTTTATGAATTCCCAGTTTCTTACAAACTCTTAAAGCATGTCCAAAGCTACCATTTGTAAATACAAATTTCTTCGCAGGAATCCTAGATAATGCCTCTCTCATCTTCTCATTCTCATAAATAATACTAAGATCTAAACCTTTATGGGTCTCATTTACAAATTTGCGAGGAGATATAACTCCATCTTGCTCTTCAATAATCCCTCTAATAGTTGTGCCATATTTCTTATAATAATATAGGCACAAATCATAGGCTTCTTTAGGGGTTAACTTCAAATATTTTGCCATATATTTCGCCATATTATCTGACAACTGATCATTAATCCCAAGTCTTTTAGGATATAGAGTATCGTCAATATCAAATGCCCAATATTCAATCTCACTTAGCTCTTCTAATGTAACTTTTTCAGGCACATGAACCGTTCTTTTCTTATTTTCCATATTATTTATATATTCCTAATTTCAATCAACACTAATCTAGTATCAAATATATATCAAATTCCTTAAAACAATATTTAGATTTGTAACAAAAAACACGGTTTGACAATTTTGTCTAAAAATGATATTCTATAGTTCAAATTACCCTATTATTCTGTGGTAATTATATTACTAAGCGAGAGAATTTTTTAAATATAAACGCCCTCCGGGGCATAATACATTACGAGATGGAAATTATTAAAATCATCGCCTATGTGGCGATAGTTGTTATTGTTGTTTTCGGGTTTATCCGAAACAATGAGGCTCCTTGGAGCCAAGTAAGAATATTCTATATAGCTACTATTTGGTGGCTAGTTGGAGAAGCTTTCGAAAGTGGTGGATTTCACCACATTGCAATGGCGATTGGGGCTATGGGATTATTCCTGTTTTTTATCATCAGGGGCATATACCGTAGAGATCGTTTCGATGATTCTAACCGAGGAGCATCGAGCACAATCGCAATATTTGCAGCATTGCTAATGTTTACAACTATTGCCTTTGAACTTATCCCTCAAAGTCGTAATTTTGTAACTATAGCTCTCTTTGCGATTGGGTTGATTTTTATGATGATATCTCACTCAAAATACATATATCATTGGGTGAGTGGTATAATGTTCACTGGGTCTACCATAATTTTTATAGGTATAGGTATTAGGGCATATGAAAGTGATGAAGCACTATCCTATATGTTTATGGGACTTGGTCTGCTGCTCTTCATTGTATCGTCTATCATTACCCATCGCATCCACAAAGAGTGGGTTAATGATATGCTGGAGTTTGAATACAAGCAAGGTATTCAAGCCTTCGTAACCGCCAAACATAGTGCGGCGATTATGCTAATTTTCATGTTCATCCAGATGCTACCATAATTGGCAGTGTGCAAAATAAAAAAAAGCTTCTGAATCTAATCAGAAGCTTTTTTTTATACTCTAAACCTCACTATATTTTTTTAAAACATCTTAGCAATCACCAAACTAAATACTATACCAAACACATAAAGAGCAGTAGAAAGCCAATAGCACACCCATGAAATATCATTTAACAAGCTATCTTCACTGCCAAATTCTTCTATATAACTATCAAACATAAAATATCCTGCAACTGTCAAAAGCACACCAGCAATTGCAAAAATCAACATCATCTGATGAATACTCATCGCCGCTAACACATTAATCGCCGAAAGTGAAACAATCACCGACAATGCCATTGGTGCAATACAACAAAGCAAAATCAATAATTTTGATACATAATTAAAATTATGTTGATGTAAATATTCATGTTTCATTTCATCCACCC
>DHQH01000028.1:0-6539 GCA_002410125.1 Alphaproteobacteria bacterium UBA5343 | reverse complement strand
GCGTCTAGATTATATATGGTAAAATAAATGCCGCAAAAAATCCCAAGACATAAAAGACAAGCGATAACCAATAAATAAAAATAGATATTTTTCGAGACTTGCCACAAGCAATAGCTTTGTTTTTCTCCAGCGGACAAGTAATACCCTTAGCTCCATATTGCAAAATTCCTGTAATAACTAGCATTGCTCCAGCAATACTAAACACCCATATTTTATATTTAGAAATCCAAATTAATTGAGGCACTGTAGATATAAGCGAGCTAAAAACTGCTCCAGCTCCTAAAAGAACTAAAAAAGAAGGTAGGGCACAACAAAGCAATGTGCCCATACTAGTAAATAAAGATAAATAACTAGCAAAGATGTTCTTATTCATTATTTAAACATGTCCCAAAAACTACTAACTGTCTTTTTAGTTTCTTCTGCTGTATTTTTTAAGTTTTCAGCAGTTTGCTTTGCTTCTTCTACTTTCATATTAACATCTTGTACTTCCTGAGGCATCATATCCATAAAGCCATCACCACCAGTATACACAAAACCAGTAGAAGTAATCACAGTCTTAATCAAACTTTCAGGAATATGCATATCATCACTAACTTTAAGATTTGCTGTCTTATTTTCCAAATCAACTTCCACTTTTTCAATTCCATTAATCGCCATTAATCGCTCTGTAACCTTATTAACACAAGCCTGACAAGTCATACCTTCAATCCCAACAGTTATCTCTTCTGCCTTAGCATTAATACTAATCATCCCAATCATTGCTAAAGATAACAATCCAACTTTCAAAATTTTCATCTTTTTCTCCTATAAATATTAACAATATCACTAATCTCAAATATAATATGATAAATCACATTTTCAATCAAACTTTTATATTTAAAAAAAAATAAAAGCTGTTATGATTGCCTCAAATTTAACATAAAAAATAAAGAAAGCGAAAGAAGAATGTCATTTTCATTAAATAATATTTTAAATAAGAAATTAGAAAACATTTTTACAAAACTAGAATTAGATACAAAATTTGCCTATTTCAAAGCATCTGATAGACCAGACATCAGTGATTTCCAATGTAACGGGGCATTGGCTTTGGCTAAGATTGAAAAGAAAAACCCAAGACAAATAGGTGAAACAATAGCAAAAGAACTAGAAGTTGATAATGATTTTGCAAAAGTATCAGTTGATGGACCTGGTTTTGTTAATGTTAGTCTTTCAAATGACTTTTTAAATAACTTTACTGCAAAATTATGTAATGATGATAGAGCAGGAGCTCCAACCACAACTACCCCAAAAAACATTATTGTTGACTATGGTGGACCAAATGTTGCTAAGGCCTTACATGTTGGACATTTAAGATCTGCGGTAATTGGCGAAAGTGTAAAAAGAATTATAAAATTCTATGGTGATAAAGTATTAGGTGATGTTCACTTAGGTGATTGGGGAACTCCAATGGGTATGATTATCGCTAAGTTAGAAGAAGATTATAATGGTTTAAATATTCCACTAGAAGAACTTGATGTTGAAAAATTATCATCAACTTATAAAGCTGCTAATATTAAAGGTAAAGAAGATGAAGGCTTTAAAGAAAAAGCTCGTTTAGCAACTGCTAAATTACAAAACAAAGAACCAGCTTATTATGATTTATGGAAGCATTTTAGAAAAGTTTCGGTTGATGATATTAAAAAGATTTATGATTCATTAGATGTTGAGTTTGATTTATGGTGGGGTGAAGCTGATGCTCACGATGCTTCAAAAGAAATTGTTACAATTTCTAAAGATAAAAATGTTTCAGAGCTCAGTGATGGAGCTTTAATTATCAAACTTGCCAAAGATAATGATAAAAAGCCAATGCCACCAGTTATTTTAGAAAAATCAGATGGTGGATTTACTTATCACACCACTGATATTGCAACCATCAAAATGAGAGTTGACGGATATAATGTTGATGAAGTTGTATATTTAACAGATAAAAGACAAGCTTTGCATTTTGAACAAGTTTTTATTGCTACCGAAAAATTAGGCATAGCTCCAAATGTTAAATTCAAACATATCGGCTTTGGAACAGTAAACGGTACCGATGGTAAACCATTTAAAACCAGAGATGGTGGAGTTATGAATTTAGAAAACTTAATCTCAATGTCAAAAGATGAAGTTAGAAAATCTCTACCAACCGCAAATGAAGTAGAAGGTTATAGTGAGGAAGATATTGAAGATATGGTTTCAAAAATTGCCATTGCCGCAATCAAATTCCAAGATATGAGAAATAACATCTCATCAGATTATATCTTTGATACTGATAATTTTGCTAATTTTGAAGGTAAAACAGGACCTTATATGCAATATGCAATCGCTAGAATTAACTCTATCATGAAAAAGACCGAGCTAACAGCAGGTGATATGCATATCTCTGAAAATGAAGAACGAAAACTAGCATTAAAATTAGCAGATTTCCATAATGCGATTATAAAAGCCTATGAGGATAAAGAGCCAAGCATTATCTCTGATTATGCTTATGGTTTAGCTCAAACATTTAGTAGTTTTTATAATGCTTGCTCAATCATGAAAGCTGAAGAAAAAATTGCTAAATCAAGAATAAGCCTAGCATTGCTAACTAAAAAACAATTACAACTTTGCTTAGACTTATTAGGCATTAGCTATCTTGATGAAATGTTGAAAAAGTAATCCTTCTTAGTGTGTCATCCTCGAAATTTTTAATTTCGGGGATCCAGGTCTATTGCAAAGCAATTCAATATTGACAAAATATATAGTTAACATTACAGTACCAATAGTTTTTCTTAACTATAAATGTGCTCATTATCAATTGGTTATTTGGTTAAATTACAATGGAATGTTTTTTTGAAAATTATAAATATACTATTGAAGCATTAACAGGCTTTTTGACTTGTATAGCTATTTGTTTATCTTTATATCTTTCATTTAAAAAGAAGATAAGATTCAAAATTAGTAATTTTACAACTAGCGGTTTATCAACAGTAGATATTCATCAAAACAATGAGTATAAACTTGATTGGGGTAAGTTTTTATTCGAAGTTGAAAATTTTATGGAACATACTCTTATTCCAGAAGAAATATATTTAACATTCTACACGAAGAAGAAAGATGTTATGAATAATACTTGTGTGCTTGGTGAGATGCCTCTATCTTGGCTTTGTGAAAAACATGAAAGGGTTCCACCACTAAGCAAGAAAGAATTGCATTGCTTTTTGAAACAGGAGTATCACATAGAGAGACTAAAAGGGCAAACTTATAAATTAGAGTTAATAGTAAAAACAAATTTTGGCACAAAAAAAATGAAAATAACAAAAAATATGACAAATAGAGTTATGAATCTTATAGATACTAAAAAGAAGCATTCTAAGAGCTCTAAGATAGAAGTATAATAATATTAAAGTTAAGACTATGATGAAGCATACAAAAGATTATTTATTAGGTGAAAAAGTTATAATCAATCAGCCTGTATCTGGTTATAGAGCTGCAATTGATGCGGTGCTTGCTAACTCTTGCATTAATCCAGCCAATATAAAGCCTAACTCAAAAATCTTAGATATGGGCTCTGGTACTGGAGCCATAAGTCTTTGTTTGGCTCATCGCCTAAAAGATAAATCACCGATTATCACAGGTATTGAACTTCAAAAAGATTTATGCAAGCTATCAAATAAGAGTGCTAAAAATAATGCTTTTGATAGTTTTTTGAGCTATATCAATCTTGATATTAAAAATATTAAACAAGAATTAGAGCCAAATAGTTTTGATTTTGTAATAACTAACCCTCCATATACCGCTGGAGGTATGCCATCTCCTAATAACTCCAAAGCAACTGCTCATATTGAAGGCGAAATTAACTTATCCAAATGGATAGAAACCGCCCTAAAAATGCTAAAGCCTAAAGGTAAGTTTATCATTGTTCATCGTGCTGATAGATTAGATGATATCATTGCAAGTCTTTACCACAAAACAGGTGATATTAACATTATTCCATTAATTTCTAAACTTGGGCAAGATGCAAAAAGAGTTTTAATAATTGCAAACAAAGGCTCCAAAGCTCCGCTAACACTTAAAAAACCAGTTATAATTCATCAAGATAATGGTGATTATACTAAGGAAATAGAAAATATTTTACGAGACGGTGATAGCATAATATAAAGTTAATCTCGCTCAGGTTCAAAAGTTCTATAAGATTGACCACCATTTTCAATTACTGTATTCATAGCTTTTCTAGCAGCATCTAATAATCTCGTAGGATTTACTCCATGGTTTGGAAACATACTAGCACCAATACTACAAGTAATATTATGTTCTTCTCTCTCAAAATAAATCTTCTCTAAAATACCACCAAGCAGTCTTCTAATCACAGTTTCAATATCTTCAATACCTGATGCATTTTCACAAACTATAATAAAATCTTCTTCTACCCCTTTAGCAACAGTATCTTCTTGTCTAAGAGAGGAAACCATTCTCATGCCGATAGTTTGTAATATATAATTCTTTGTCTCTGTATTATAGCTTTTTTCAATATCATTAATCTTATCTACTTTAACACAAACTACCCCAATTTTCTTTTGTGCTGACTTTGCATTACCGTGAGCATGTCTAACCGATCTAGCAATCGCCATTTGTAATCTATCTTCATATAGGTGAAAAGTTGGAAGACCTGTTAACTTATCAATCATTACCCCATATTTAACATCTTCTTGTAAATCACCATCATTATAAATATTTACCTCAGATGCATCATCTAACTGGTTTCTAATATGTCTGACTGACAATGCTTCAATTGAAAAGATAAAACTCTTTTGACATTTAATAAATTGAGCACTACATAATACTGCAATTTTTTCTTTATTTTTCTTAATCAGATGAACTTCACGATTAATATTCTTAGTAATTAAATCTTTAATATCTTCGGTAAAATATACCCAATTATCTTCACTAACAATTTCTAGAAAATCTTTGCCAATAATATCATCTTTTCTATATTCAAGTATTTCCAATCCGCTAACATTAATATAATCTATCAAACCATCTTTAACAATAATACTAATAGTAAGAGAGTTATCATAAATATCTTTTAATATAGGAACATCTTCAACTTTTAAGAAGTTTTTCATTAAATTGTTCTGAGTTGAGTTTTTTTCTTCTTTAGGATTTTCTTTGGTTACAGGCTCCGCACTCACAATAACATTTTCGTTCTCTGCTTTTTCTTTTTCAGCTTTTTTCTTTACAACAACTTTCTTTTTTACAATGATTTTTTTAAGTTGATTTTGTTTTGTCTCTATATTTTTTGGAGTCTCTATTTTCTTATCTTCAATCTTTTTCTTTTTTACTACTTTTTTTACTATTTTTTTTGTAATAATTTTTTTAGTAGGAGTATTGTTATCACTAGCCTTTTTGCTAGTAATATTTTCTTTTTTATCGGTTTTTTTCAATGTTTCAGCCATCTAAAAATAATACCCAAAGATTTTCACTCTCTAATCATCAAGTTTTACCATAAAAATACTAAAAAAAAACTAAGAATCGCAATTAATCCAACAGATATATAAAATTTTTGTAGAAATTAACAAAAAACTCATATAAAGTTAGCTTAACTGGTTATTAATACAAAAAATATAAAATTTATGATAGATATTTCTAAGGGTAGTAAACCCAAAATTAATAGGGGCAAGAATTAAGTGGCCGATACAAATAGAAAAAATACAGAAACTCAAGCAACTAGTAAGGATAAACCTAACTCATCAACAGATTCTATAAATTTAGATGATATTAAGTTAAATATGCCTTCATCCACCATTAATGCTTCATCATCTTCAATTGAACTATCAAACCGTTTTGCTATTGATTTTTCATCTCCTATTCCAGCTCTTGATATGCCAACAGCCACAGCTTATGAAGTAAATGATAAAACCTCACCAAGGGAGTTCTATGCTCTTGCTTGTGATCCTGCATCATATCCAAGATGCGATATTTTAGATAAAATAAAATCTATCAAAAATAAAGGGTTACTAGCTCTTCATGACTATGCTTTCATATATTCTCCAATTCATAATGCTAAAACATTGGTAATGATTTATGAAAAACCATTAGGTGGTAGGGTTGTCGCCGATATTGATAATCATATTGATAGATTTGCAGAAGCCGAGTTAATAGATAATCAAATCCCAATTTGGGTTAGTGCATTAGAAGAACTTTCAACAATTGGAGTTTTTCATCGCTATGTTAATCCAACTAACCTGTACTATATTGGTAAAGATAAAAAAAGAATAGTATTAGGAGATTGTGTATCATCTCCAGTTGGAGCTAATCAACCAAGCCTTTGCGAAACTATAGAAAATCTTATGTGTTCAAAAGAAGGCAAGGGTAGAGGCTCTAATTTTGACGATATTTATTCTCTTGGGGCAACAATTGCTTATTTATTATTAGGGGTTAACCCTATAAACCAAAATTTTGGTCACTTCACAATTTTGGATGAAAAAATAAAAAGAGGATCTTATAATGCTATAATTGGTAAATCAACCATACCTCTT
>DHQH01000026.1:4376-4616 GCA_002410125.1 Alphaproteobacteria bacterium UBA5343 | reverse complement strand
AAAAATAATGCTACCAAATAACTTAGATGATGTTCCATCAGACTATGCTATATCTTTAAAGCCATCAAATGGTAATTTAGATTTACTTATAACAAATGATAAATTTGAATTCCAGATAAAAACCGATAATTTAAAAAATCGCTAAATATTACGATAATGAAAATAACTAAGAATTTTTACAAAAGTGAGTTTGATAGTAAAGACGGTGCAGAAATGCCAAAAGAGGTGTTTTATAATGTC
>DHQH01000026.1:0-4149 GCA_002410125.1 Alphaproteobacteria bacterium UBA5343 | reverse complement strand
AAATGCCAAAAGAGGTATTTTATAATATCGTTAAATTAGCAATTCAATTACAAGTTCTTAGAGATTATTTAGGCAAGCCAATAAAGATTAATAGTGGTTACCGTTCACCTAAACACAATAAAGCAATAGGAGGCGTTAAAAACAGTCAACACGTATTAGGTAAGGCGTCAGATATTAAAGTAAAAGGAATTAAACCAGAAGAATTAGCTTTAATTATCGAAAGGTTAATAAGTGACGGCGAAATGTTACAAGGTGGTATAGGTATTTATAATACTTTTGTTCACTATGATATTGGTTACAACGGTAAGAAAAGGCGTTGGGATTATAGGACATAAAAAAAAGAGCTGATTAGACAACTCTTTTTGCGTAATAAATTTTAAGGCTTTTATTTCGTACTTTAAGTCTTAAAGGCTTTACAAAGATAAAAGAAATATTTATATTTACAAATATTTTTTAAATAAAAAAAACGCACCCTATAAAAAGATGCGTTTTAGCTAACTAAATCAAAACATTACAAACATTAAAAAAATGTATTCTATGCAAATATATAAATAAATTTAATATAAACAAATGAAACAATTAAAACAATCTCCAAAATTAACAATTTCTTTTATTGCAACCGTTTTATTCGGTGTGTGGAATATCATACAAGAAAACGCAGAAGTATTAAATATTTCAGTAGATACAATCGCAAAAATATCTATTTTAATAACTATTATATCTTACGTTTGGAAGCAATTTAACCCAGAAGAAAGCGCTTTTACTTTAGTCGCTAAACATATAGGTATAAGACCTAAAAACCCTCCTAAGAAGTAATGGATATAGACGGACTTTTTAAAATACCTTATATTGTGGTTGGTGCTATTGGCGGTGCTGTTAGTGTAGTATTTGGTAAGAACAAACCTAAAACAATAAGACAGTACGCACGTTCAACTATTTTTATTTTAATAGGTGCTGTAATAACTAACTTTTTAACGCCTTTAGTAATTAAATTAATACCAAGTTTAGAGGGTGTTGAACACGGTACTGGCTTAGTAGTTGGTTTGTTTGGTATTGGTGCAATAGAAGCTATTTATAGAGTTATACACGACTTACAAGCAGACCCTTACGGAACTATAAAGAAATTTAAAGATATGTTTAAAGAGTAATGTTTATAGATTATATACTTAAAAATAACATAGGCAACAAGCTCTATTTATTGGGGTTTGTTGTCGCTGTTATATCTTATTCATTTTGGGTAGATGTCGAAAGTATGTTACAGTTTACAGACGAGCAATCTGGTAGTTTCTTTTATATCGGTATTGCATTTTCATTTTGTTGTTACACAAGTGCTTATATGTTTACTAAATGGGATAAGTGGCGTTGGTTTCCGATGATTGCATTTAGTATTTGTTTAAGTAGATTATTCAAAGAAATTTATTATCTTTATTACCCAAGTGAGATAACCGATTATGATTGGTTTGATTATATTAATTTTTTAATAACCTTGTGGATAGTATTTAACTACTACATTAAACACCGTTACAAACAATGGAAAAAAACATCGCAGAAATAAAAGCAAAGATTTTAGCTTTAATGATAGAACACGGTATTAGTTATATCGAATTTAAAATGAGTTGTAATAGTGATAAAACAGATTTAAGGGGTAATATTTATATGGATGAAGATTATTTCGAAGAGGATGAGCAAGAAGATGACGACATATTAGGTAGATTAGGTTTAAAATGAAAAAAGACACTTACATACTTTTATTTGCTATTTTAATTTTTAGCAGTTGCAACGTTCAAAAAAAAGCGTTGAAAAATAAAACAGATAGACAGATAACAGAACAAACAGAAACTATAACTAAAAGAAAAGGCGACACAGTCACTTACACCGTTCCTAAGATAGTTTTAAAGGATACAACTATTTACACCGTAAACAGACAAGGAACAACGCTTAAAACTGTTTATAATGAAAAAGGACAAATAAGCCAAATAGATTGTTTTGCTTCAATGATTGAAGAAATTACACGTTCTAACCGTGAATTAGTAGAAGCTATAAAAGAAAAAAACCAAGAAAAACAAGAAACTTTTAAACTTGCAAACTTTTTTTACGCTTTAGGTTTTGTTTTGTTAATTGTTTTAATTGGCTTTTGGAGGATTAATACTAAGTTAAAAGTTCTTTAAAAGTTGGCGGAATAGCTTTGCTTGTGGTTGGTGGTTTACTTTTGGTTAATTAGTTTTTTAATTTCTATTGATACTCTTTCAAAATCTGACTCAAATAAAGCCAAGTGCTTCCCGTGTCCTTTTATATCTACTTCAATACTTGCTTTTTTTAGTATTTCTTTTATTTCTATAAGTTCCATAATTTATTTTTTATAACAAGGTATAAACGCAATTTTACTGCGTAAAACTTCGATTATACAGGCGTTATATACAAGTAGCGATAGTACAACCCTCACTTTTTTTGTAAAGGAGTGATAACCTTGTGCTTCTGTACCTATCCCATCCGACTTAAATCGCTACCAGATATATAACAAGGTATATAAATTATTAAAAACTACTTCCATTTCCCGACACAAGAGTGGTTTCTAAAAATTTTATAATTATTCCAGTTAAATAAAACCTTATCTTCTAATGTATCATCAACCCAACTATTTCGTGCATACCATTTACTTATTAAAAAACCATTTTTAGTTAATTTACAAGTTAAGCTATATCCTAAACTTTCATCTACTTTACCATAAAATTTTTGATAAAGGTCTTTACCTGTTTGCTGTGTTTTTTTCATAATTCCATTTTTAACAATTCATATACTTTAACGTTAGCTAATCACAAAATTATAATGAAAAAACGACATAAACAAACATTTTTAAATAAAAGTTTATTTTTGTTGTATATTAAAAAATAATGATTATATTTGTACTCAACAATTAAAACATACATTATGAAAGACGACAGATTAACAAAAAATGATTATTTAAAAGTAGCAATAGTAGTATTAACTATTGTAACATTATTCTTAAACGTATTAATTTTAAATCAATAACATTATGGCGTTTGATAAAGAAATATTCTTTAAACTATTAGACAGCGCAAAAGAGCAAGAAGATTGCCAATTAGATAACTTTGCAATTACATTAAAAATTGACGGTTGGGTTATAGAATGTTACAAAGATTATTATGATGAAGAAAACCCTATTTTAACTATTGAGGATTGTGGTAGTTTTGTATTTGGTGTATATGATAGTGAAACGTTAACCGATGAACAATATGATTTATTAAATAAAAAATTTGATAAAATGCGTGAAGCGTGGTTGAATAGATATGAAGAAAAAAACAAACAAGATAACGACTTCAACGGAGATTATTACGAATACTACGGAGTTAATAGAGCAATGTTTATATAATTAAAAACAATAAAAAAATGAGTATAGATTTAACTAAATTATCGGAGCCATTAGACGAAAAGGCAATAACACAACATCCAACTAAAACATATTTAAGCAGTATAAAAGCTATTTATGTAACAGAACGTTTTAACGATGTATTTGGAATAGGTAAATGGACACAAAAAGTTCAAACAGAACACGTTAACCACGAAACAGGTATGGTGGTTGTAAAAGTAACATTTGAAGTTCCTGAATTAAATATTTATTATGAAAGTTTTGGAGGTAATGATAATGGAGGTAGCAATAACAAAAACTTTGATTTAGGAGATGCTTACAAAGGCGCTACTACTGACGCTTTAACTAAAATAGGAAGTTATTTAGGTGTTGCTATTGATGTTTTTAAAGGTTTAAACGATAATAAAAAACCAAGTCAAAACGATAATAGACCTTGGTTAACAGAAGACGGCTTTAAATGGCTTATGAGTTTAGACGCTACAAAAGAAGATATTAAAAAAGCGTTTTCAACTCGTAGAATGAAAAAAGATTATAGAACACAATTAGAAGCTAAGTTGTAATGAGAAAAATAAACGTAACAATACAAATAGAGGACAACGATTTAATAGAAAATAATCTAATTAACTTACTTAACAGTATAGTAGGAGAGGACAAAATAATTGATTATAGAGTTTTCCCAAATACAGAACATTTAAAAGAAGATAGTAATTTTAATAAATTAGTAACCGCCCGGGGATCAGCGCTCGACGGGCTGGAAGACC
>DHQH01000074.1:5929-8152 GCA_002410125.1 Alphaproteobacteria bacterium UBA5343 | reverse complement strand
TGCACGAAATCACATCATCTTCGTCGGTAAATGAGAAGACCCAAGTAGTATAATCTACTAGGGTTTCTAATTTCCTTGAAGCTAATGCACCTTCGCACAAAATTCTTCAAACCCAATTTATAGGGGTATCAAATAATATCATTATCTCTAGTTTAAAACTAGTTTTTTGCTTTAAGGTATATTATCTTATATGATAAGTAAATATTCACTTAAAAATTATTAGGATAATCATTTTTTATGGAGAGGATTAACTCCATTTCTCCCACTCTTCGATGATTTTTTTCTTAAGGGTTGTTGCTGTTGTTGGTTTGGAAACAACTGAATATCTTTTTGTTTGGGCTGAGGCTGCAATATGTGGTGTTTTGTCGGCAGTTAGTATGATTGCGGGGATAAATTGATCTGCTTTACCTCTGATTGCATCAATTACATCGGTACCAATTTCTCCATCTTCTAGTCTATAGTCGGAGATGATAATATCTGGTATTTTATTTTTAAGGGTGATGGATCTTAGGGCTTCTGGTCCGTTGCTACAAGTATAGATATTATCAAAGGTTGATGATAGGGCTGCTTTCAAGCCTCGTCTAATCTCTCTATCATCATCAATAATAAAAATATTTAGATAGCTATATTCATTTTTAATTTTTCTGGGTGTTTTATATTTTATTGATTTTATTTTAGGTGCCTTTTTAGATAAAGGAACAGAAAAGCTAAAATTTGATCCTCTGCTTTCTACAGAATTTACATCTATATTTGAGCCAATTAGGGTGGTTAGTCTTTTTACGATTGAAAGCCCTAGTCCAACACCCTTGCTTTTATCTCTTGATGGGTTGTTGATTTGGAAAAATTCATTAAAGATTTCTCTTAGCTTATTTGTAGCTATACCAATACCCGTATCTACAATTGAGATAGTATATAATCTGTTTCTAACCCTCCCCCCAATTAAGACTTTACCAGAATTTGTGTATTTAATAGCATTATTTAGTAGGTTTCTAATAATTCGCTCAACATGGATTGGATCAGCATGGACGATTTTATTTATGTCGATATATTTTAGCTTAATATCTTTTTGGGTGGCTATATCGGTGTATTCTTCTGCAATTTGTTTAATAAGTTCACCAATATGGAAATCGATTGGGTGATTATCAATTTTTCCAGAATCTAGTTTGGAGATGTCTAATAAATTGTCTAATAAATCCCTTAGGGCATCGGCAGAAGAAGAGATTTTTGATACTAATTTAGCTTGGGAATCTGACAAATCTTCGTGAGATAGAGCATCTACAAACATATGTAAGGCTTGCATTGGTTGTCTTAAATCGTGAGAGGCTGAAGCTAGAAACCTAGATTTATTTTTGTTAGTTTGTTCGGCATATTTAATAGCTGATTTTAACTGGTTTTGGGTTTCGATTAACTCGGTTAAATCTTGCAGGGTTCCATATAGGGTGGTGATGTTTTCTTCTATCATTTTATATACGGTATATTTGCAATATTTATGAGAGCCGTCTTTTCTAATGATTTTAAATAAGCCACTTTTGGTGCCCCCATTTTTTAATACATAGTCCAAGTCGTCAATGGTTTTATCGTGGTCGTCTTCATCAATAAATTCAAACATACTATCTAAATTTAAATCGATTTCTTTAGGGGTTATACCAAATATTTTATAAATTTCACTGGACCAATACATTCTATCAATTGCAGGAACCATTTCCCAATAGCCCAGTTTGGTTATGCGTTCGGCAGTAGATAGTTTTTCTGCTGTTTTAAGTAGGGCATCTTGGGTTTTGATTCTTTTGGTGATGTCATGGAGGTAAATTGCGACATATTTAGTTAGTTCTTTTTTACTATTTTTGATTGGATAGATATTTATGTCGTAATGTTTGCCGCTTCTTTCAACATTCATTGTTTGATTTTTTTGGGTTTTTATGAGTTTTTTGATTTTTTCAAAGACTTTGAGATTTGTTTCTCGCATATTGAAGCTTAAATTAATATTGTGTTTTTTTGCATATTTTTTTGCAGCCTCGTTGTAATCAATCACATTGCCGTCAGTGTCAGTTATTAAAATGACATGATCTGTTGCATTAAGAGTACCTTCTAATAATTCGATATAGGCTTTTTTATTACTTTGTTTCATTTATATACCTTTTATAAAATTGGGTATTTTGTAAAGCCAGTTTGTATATAGTTTATTTAATGCCTTTATTGATGGTATTTTATCCTTAGATACTA
>DHQH01000074.1:0-5745 GCA_002410125.1 Alphaproteobacteria bacterium UBA5343 | reverse complement strand
AACTTAGATACTATCATAGAAGCTTTTACAGTGGCTGTTATCCATCTTTCTTTATGGTGATTATATATCAAAAATTCAAAAATTTCACCATCAAATGTTTCAATTTTGATTTTTGTGGGTTGGTTTTTGGTGATTTGGGTATATTTTATTTCTGAATGGTTTGCTTTTATAACATCACTAAACTTTATATTATTTAATGCTTCAATAGTTGGTAGTAGGGATAGATTAGGGAAGTCATCTGATAGTAATCTTCTGGAGACGGTTTTAGTTTTATCGTTTTCGGTGATGGATATTTGTTTGATATTTTCTATATCAATATTTATAATTTTATTATCTATATAAGTTAGAATATCAGGTGATATAGTTATTTGTCCTGATGTTAACCATACATTATTTTGATATATTTGGGTATTTGAAGTTTTTAGTTCTTTGTTCTCTTTTTGGTTATTGCTAATTCGTAGGTCAATAATCTGAGTATTGTTAGTATCTGTAATTGAGATATGGTTGCTATTTTTTATGGTTTGTTTTTCGGTTTTTGATAGGTATTTTAAGTTTGATAATTCAAATAATATTTTGCTGATAATGTCTTGTTTTACTGGGTAGTTATGTTTGTTACTGATTCTCCATATGTTATCTTCTTTAACCAAAGAGATTGATTTATCTTGGGTTTTTATATCTATTGTTTTTAATTCTGCAATTTTTGATAATAAATCAGGGTATAGGTGTTTTCCTGCTTGAAGAGGGATATTATCCTTATTTGTATTTGTGGTGAGTATAGAGGCAATAATTAGCAATATGATGGCAGCAAAAATAGCAGTTATTATAGATGATGATTTCATAATTATTTTTCCTTATTTCTTTTGCTAATAGTTATAAAAAGAGCTATTAATAATAAAAATGGTAATAGCCAAATATTGAATGATTTGATGAGGTTTTTGGTTAGTTCAATTTCTTTGTTCTGGATATATTGCAACTCTTTATATGACTGTTTTAGTTGGTTTTGTTTTTGTTGGATGTGTTCAATTGCTTCAATATCAATATCTTCTTGATTTGTATTAGATATTAATTTGCTTAGCTTGCTATTATTGGTTTTTATTTTAGAGATAAGATTGGTTTCTTCTACTATATATTGCTCGCTTAGTTTGCTTCTTAAATTTTCAAAATAACTCATATTTGTGCTATTAGTATTTTTGCTTCTAAGTTGTGAGATAAGAGGGTTATTAGTTAGGTATTCAATAGAATTGATTAATAGCTCAACATTATTAGAGATAGGGATTGAAGAATAAATTGATGGAATTTGCGGATTTTTTACTATCCACATATTATCATTTAACATATCAGAATCGGCAAAAACTATAACTTTTGTTGCTTTTTCAGCTTTGTTTTGGTGTGGGTGTTTTAGTGATTTTGAATATGAAAAATCTATTTCGGAGATGAAATTTGAATTAATTTTACCTTCAATTAGAACCGCAAAATTTCTTTTTTGTTTGGTGTTTTTAAAGGTTTTGTAAATGCCGGTTGGGGTTATATCTTTTCTGATAGAAGAGGTTGCTAGAATGCCAGTGTTTTCACTACTCCATAATATTGGAGTAACATTGAGATCTGTATAAAAATTATTTATTGTAATCTCACCAGTAAATCCTAAATTAATGTTATTTAATTCTTTAGAAAATGGGAGTTCTTGGTTGATATTATCTTTACCTAAGGTGAGCCATGTTAGATGGTCAATACTGGTTTGGTTTTTGGTTTTATTATCAATTACTGTAATTTTATTGGCTAAATCAATATCGGTTATAACATGTTTTGAGCTATAGGAGATATCAAGATTTCGTAAGAAACTATCAATTTTAGGATAGGCAATTGGATGGTAGCCTTTTTGATTGTTTTCAGATTTAGAGTAAGAATCTAAAAATACAATTAGTTTACCACCTCTTACTAAATATTGATCAATGGCATATTTTGACATTTCTGGTGGGTTTTTAGGATTTAATAAAATTAATAAATCAATATTATCAGGTATTTCTCTGATGAATTTTGAGAAATGAGAAACTTTATAATTTTCAGATAGATAGCTTAAAAATTGCCATTCTTTGTAATTAGTGTTGATTTTTTTATGGGTTATGAATGGTATATCATCTGATCTAATTTTCATTCCTTGGGTGATGATGCCAATATGTTTTTTCTTGCTGATTGATAAGTTATAGATTGCTTTTGTGATATCATATTCAAAATATGGGGCACGATTGGAAAATAAATAGGGAATGGTTTTTATTTGGTTGTTAGCGTTTTCGATAGTTAAACCAAAATATTGACTGATTTGTTGATCTCCATAGGCAATACCTTTAACCCCTTTGGAAATGGCTTCTAGTTCTTGATTAGAAAATGGCTTGGGGTCAATGATTTTATAATTGATTTTATCATTAGAGTATTTTTTGTAAAAGTCTAATAATTTTATAATTTGATTTGCATAGATAGAGTTTTCAGGATTATTAAATGTTAGTTCTTCTGAAAAATATAAATTGATATTTATAGGGCTGGTTTGTTTTTTTATAATCTCAATAGTGGTTGGGGTGAGTGAGAAAAATTTATTTTGTGTGATATCTAGTTTGGAATTATTAAAAATAAGTGCAGAAGAATAGTTTAGGCATATGAATATGACAAATAATGATATTGTTAAAATAACTAATTTTTTGGTGTTAGATAGTTTATCAATTAGTTTTATCATTACTATTTATCCTTCTTTTTTAACTTCTAGAACGGCGATGTTTAATATTAGCCAAATGATGATGGTTGATGTAAAATATATAAAGTCGTTTATGTCAAATATTCCTTGAGTTATAGAGGTGAAATGAGAAATAAAACTCAAAGATTCAATTGCCTTAATGGTGAGTTGAGGAGTTAGGTGTGATATAAAAACTATGATTGGTTTGATGCCAGATATTAGTATTATCATACAACCAAAACTTGAGGCTAGATAGGCCGAGATTTGTGATGATGTCATGGCTGAAAAAGTAAGACTGATTGCTAAAAATGCACCAGCCATAAAGAGGCTTGCGATATAGCTTGAAATTATTACTCCATTATCAGGAGTTCCTAAAATATTTACGGTGATAAGTAATGGGACGGAAGTTAGCATTGCAGTTAGGCAGAATGCCCAAGCAGATAAAAATTTGGAAATTACTGTTTCTGTGGTAGAAATTGGCATTGTTAAAAGTATCTCAATAGTGCCGGTTTTTCTTTCTTCTGACCATAATTTCATAGAGATTGCAGGGATGATAAAAATGTATATCCATGGATGGAATAAGAAAAATGCTAATAAGTCAGCTTTTTCTCTTATCAAAAATCCACCAGCATAAAAGGTTAGAAAATTTGTGAGTAGGGCAAATATAATTAGTAAAATAAAACCAAGAGGGGTTCTAAAATAATTTTTATATTCATTAGCAATTAGAGTTGGAATTTTATTTTTCATCTTTGCCTCTATTAGGTTTGGTGGTTCTTCTAAAAATGTCATCAATTGGATTGTTTTTACTCTTGGATAGTTTTTTAATTTCTTTAATAGTTTTATCTAAGCATATTTCTCCTTGATTTATAATGGATATACGAGAGCAAATATATTCTACTTCTTCCATGATATGAGTGGAGATTATGATAGATTTATCTTTTGATATTTCTTTAATTAGGTTTCTTACTTCATGCTTTTGGTTTGGATCTAGTCCTTCGGTTGGCTCATCAAGTATAAGGATTTTGGGATTGTGTAATATAGCCTGAGCAAGGCTAACCCTTCTGGTGAAACCTTTTGATAATTTGCTAATTTGCTTGTTTTTTACAGTTTCTAATTCCATAGCTGCAATAGCATAATTAATTTTCTCAGCTTGTTCTTTTTTAGGAATATCTCTTAGATTAGCACAAAGAGTTAGAAACTCTAATGGTGTTAAATCTTGATAGGCTGGACAGCCCTCTGGCATATAACCAATATGGAATTTAGCAAGTTTAGGATTTTTCTTTATATCAATACCAAAAATTTCAACATCACCAGAAGTCGGGGTAAGAAAGCCTGTGAGAATCCTCATTAGGGTGGTT
This sequence comes from Alphaproteobacteria bacterium UBA5343, assembly GCA_002410125.1. Classification (GTDB taxonomy): domain Bacteria; phylum Pseudomonadota; class Alphaproteobacteria; order RF32; family UBA5343; genus UBA5343. Next base: position 1,665 of record DHQH01000074.1, on the reverse strand, counting down.
TTACCTGCACCATTCGGTCCTAAAAGTCCTAGAACTTCACCTTTTTTGAGGTTTAAGTTTATTTCTTTTAAGGCTTGAAAATTACCAAATTTTTTAGAAATATTGGAGGTGATAAGATTATAATCCATTGTTTCCTCTTTTTTATACTGAATCAGATTTATAACTAATATAAAATATTTTTATTTAAGTGTTAAATAAAAAATGCTATTAATAAAATGTTTCTTTTACTGACAAATTAAAAGAAAAACTCTAATATAGCAGCAGAGAAAGAAAAAAGCATAGGAAAACATAATGAATAATGATAAGACATTTTCAAGAAGAGAGAAAAAAGAATTAATCGTTGGGATAGTTGTTATCCTTGTTTGTGCTATTTATTTTATGTATCTAAACTCTAGAAAGTTAGAAGAAGTTAAACAGCAAAATATAGGCTCTATGATTAGCATATCTGCTGATTTTAATAAAACTGATGGGCTTTTTGTTGGCAGTGTAGTAAGGCTTGCTGGGGTTGATATTGGAAGTGTGAGTGATACATCGCTTTTGGATGATTTTACTGTTAATGTAGTAATGGATGTCAAAGAAGATGTTTTAATTCCAGAAGATAGTGGGGTTACAATTAATACCGCCGGTCTTTTTGGGAGTAAATATATTGAAATCCAACCAGGTGGAATGGATGAATATTTGGAAGATGGTGGAGTAATTGAATATACTCAGGACTCAATGATAGTACAAGATTTGATAGATAGAATTATATCAATTGGTAAAAGTAAAAAAGAAAAAAGAAATCAAGCAAAATAAAAGCTTTTTGGAGGAAAATATGAATAAGAAACCCGTTGAAACTATTTTAGGATTTATTGTTTTAATTGTTGCAATATTATTCTTAAATTTTGCATATTCGGTAGCAGATTTACAAGTTGTAAAAGGATATAATGTGAATGCAAAATTCTTAAAAGTAGGTGGTCTTAGTACAGGTAGTGATGTTATGATTAGCGGTATAAAAGTTGGTACAGTTACCTCCCAAAGCCTAAATAAGGAAGAATATGTTGCGGAAATTTCAATGTCTATTGCTCCAGAAGTTAAACTGCCAACCGATACTGTAGCAGAAATTGTAAGTGCAGGCCTTATGGGTGATAAATATGTAAAATTAATACCTGGTAATGAAGAAGAGTTTTTAGAAGATGGCGATGAAATCTCAAAAACTAATGATTATAAATCACTAGAAGATAGTGTTGGTGAGATTATCTTTATGGTGACAGAAGATTAGGAGTAAAACCTTGAAAAGAATTTTATTAATATCTTTTTTTGTGTGTCTAGCTTCTTTTGTAAATGCAAAAGAAATAGAAACTAATACTGCAGTTTTACAAGCTATGGATAAAGTAACCGGTAAAGTTGAAAAACTAGAAGCCCCAGTAGGTGAAACTATAAAATTTGGAACATTTTCTATCATAGTTAGAGCCTGTAAAACCAGACCACCTGAAGAAACTCCTGAAAACTTTGCATTCCTTGATATAACAGAAATCAAAAAAGATAAAGATCCTCAAGATGTATTTCGTGGTTGGATGATTTCATCATCGCCAGCACTTTCAGCAGTAGAGCATCATGTGTATGACATATGGCTCTTAACTTGTGAAAATAAGTAATTCTAACTATATCTTTGTTGTCGATTAT
>DHQH01000085.1 GCA_002410125.1 Alphaproteobacteria bacterium UBA5343 | reverse complement strand
GTTGATATTGTTGCTAGATATCCCGAGACATATAGATCTATTACACAAATTAATAGATCTATATGTCTCGGGATATCTAGCAACAATATCAACTTCATCATCACTATCGTCAGGTCTATATTCTGAGAATTTCAGACCATTAGTAATAAGTTGAACCATGTCCCCAATCGAACTAATATCAATACCAAACTTAGCAGCTTGTGCTCTGTCAACATCAAGTTCCCACTGAATACCAGGAAGAGGTCTTGAATCTTCAATATTAGTAAGTCCTTCAATTTCAGACATTCCTTTTAATATATGCTCAACCGCAGGAGACAATAAATCATTATTACGAGATGATAATTCAATCACAATTGGTTTACCTTGACTTGGACCTTTTTCTTCTTTCTCAATCTCAATATTAACCCCAGCAAGTCCTTTGGTTCTCTGTCTAATATCTTCAATTATATCCTTAGCTTTTCGCCTTTCTTGCCAATCTTTTAGTTCAATATTTATATATCCAACTACATCCTCAGCACTGTTTGCAGGAGCATCACCAGATCTTGCATAAACGGTTTCTAAATCATCTATTCCATTAATTTTATTCTCAATTTCTCTTAGTAATCCATCTTTCTCATCTACTGATAAATTTCCTCTAGCATGTAATTTTACAATAACTTTATCAGGTTCTACATCAGGGAAAAACTCAATACCTTTACCAAAAGTACCATATAATACTTGTGACATAATCAGCATTACAAATGATAAGATTAAAACTTTGCCTGGTACCTTTAATACTTTAAATAAAAATCTTGTATACCATCCATTAAAGCCTTGTAGTTTTGATAAGTCACCGCTCTCACTTTGTTTTACATTTTCAATGGCCTCAATACTCGCCTCGCTTGGTTTACCAATCAAACTACCTAATGTTGGTACAAACACTAAAGCCATAAGTAGTGATGCAGTAAGAGTTAAAAGTAATGTTATAGGCATATATTTCATAAATTCACCAACAATTCCTGGCCAAAATACAATTGGTAAAAATGCTGCCAAGGTTGTCGCAGTAGAAGCAATTACAGGATAGGCCATCCTTTTTGCTGCTAATGTATATGCTTCCACTCTCCCCATACCCTCAGTCATTTTCCTATCGGCATATTCAACAACCACAATTGCACCATCAACTAGCATACCCACCGCTAAAATAAGAGCAAATAACACCACATTATTAAGTGTTATTCCCAGCATATGCAGACATAAAATCCCAAGTAAGAATGAACCAGGAATAGAAATACCAACCAATATCCCCGTCCTCACCCCAAGAGCCAAAATAACAATAATCATAACTAATAAAATTGCGGTAATAACATTATTTTGTAGATCCATAATCATATCTTTAATATCATCTGAGCTATCTTGCATCAAACTCCATTCAACAGATTCTGGCCAATATTGAGATTCTCTTAAAACAACTTCTTTAACCTTGTCAATTGTCTCAATCGCATTCTCACCAGTCCTTTTTGATACCTCAATAGCAAGTGCTTTTTTTCCGTTAACTCTTGCATAACCAGTTGCATCTTCAAAAGTGTTTCTGCCCTTCGCAATATCTTGTAAAGTAATTACTGCGTCACCATCCGTTTTAATAGGTAGCTCCATAATATCTTTAACATCTTCTAAAAGACCAGGCACTTTAATACTAAACCTGCCCATTCCAGTATCAAGTGAACCAGCTGCAACTAGCTTGTTAGATCTCGCTAAAAATCCGTTGAGCTCTGCAGTTGAAATTCCGTAGGATTCGACCATTGCAGGGTCAATAATAATATCAATCTGTTCATCTCTATCCCCTGCAATATCAGCTTCTAATACTGATGGAATAGATTCAATTTCATCTTGTAAATTTCTTGCGATTTTAAGCAGAGATCTCTCTGGGACATCTCCAGTTAAAGAAATAACAATGATTGGGAATAAACTAAAATTCATTTCATCAACAGTTGGTTCATCACTTTCTTGTGGAAGTTCAGCCTTTGCTTTGTCAACTTCCTCTCTAATGTCAAGAAGTGCCTTATCAGCATCAAATCCAGCCTTAAATTCTAATACAACTCTAGCCCCACCTTCATAAGCAGTGGCTCGCATTTCTTTAATACCTTCAACCGTTCTTAATTCTTTTTCTAATGGTTTAATTAAAAGTCTCTCAGAATCCTCAGGTGAAATACCCCTATGAGTAACATTCACAAAAATATATGGGATATTAATATCTGGGGTTGATTCCTTAGATATATTCATATAAGAGCTCATTCCTGCAATTAATATGAGAATTAAAATTGATAAAACAGATCTTGTTTTTTTAATTGCACTATTAATAAATCCAACCATTATTTTCTACCTATATTTTTTACTTATATTGTTTGTTCTTTTTCATCAACTGGAATAACTTTTTGCCCATCTGATACAAAATCTTGGCCAACTGTGATAATAGTTGTCTCATTTGGTAGTCCTGCAACCCATAAACCGTCATTGGTTTGCTTAATAATACTCACATTATAAAATTTAACTATCCCTTCGCTATCAACACATTTAATCCCAATCTCACCATTACTATCTAATGCAAGTGTTGCAGGGGAAACTAAATGTGCATATCTAGCTTTTGAATTAAGAACAATCTCTGTAGTAAGTCCCTCAGAAATTTCATAATTTTTATTATCTGCTTTTAGTTCTATATTAAAAGTTCTAGTTTTTGAATTTGCTATACTAGATATGAATGTAAGCTCGGCTTCAAATTTTTTACCACTAAGAAGACTAATTTCAGCTTTACTTCCTTTGGTTAAATATCCAACATTAAATTCGGAAATCTCAGCTTCAATTTTAATTGGGTCTAAGTCAACAATTCTAGTTAATGTTCTCCCTTTTTCAACATAATCCCCAATTGAAACATCTCTATCATCTAAAAATCCATCAAAAGGAGCTTTAATACTAACTCTTTTAATATCTAACTTTATTTCTGCTAATTGTGCTTTTGCAGATTCAAGTTCGGCTTCAGCTTCTGCCAATCTTACTTTTGAATTATAGCCTTGTTCAGCTAAATCTTTTGAAGCTTTATACTGAATCGTTTTTTGTTCAACTAAAGATTTGGCTTTTTGTAGCTTAGAATATCTATCATCATCAGATAGTTTAATAAGTAAATCCCCTTTTTTTACTCTTTGTCCTTTTTGTTTTACAATTTTCTCAACTGTTGCAGTGGTTTCGGCTTTGAGTTCCACATTCTTATCAGCAACTGTAATTCCTTTAATAATGACTTCAGAAGGAGTAAGTTTAGCAATACTATGCTTAACTCTTACTTTTTGGATTTGATTTTGGTTATTCATAGCCATATCTTCGCCTTTGTTTTCTTTAGCAACACCAGAAATCATCCATAAAAAAACAATCATAAACAAAATAATTGATGTTTTCTGAGCAAAGTTTAATCTTTTAAAATGCTTAAATAAATTCATATCTAACAATCCTTATTTGCGATTCTGTTTATATTGTTTAACTTCTTCTAAAAAACTTTCTTTATTATTTTTCATATAATTAATTAACACGGTCTTAACAGCTTCACCCATGCCATTGATAAATTTTATACCAGGAGTCTTAAT
>DHQH01000007.1 GCA_002410125.1 Alphaproteobacteria bacterium UBA5343 | reverse complement strand
CGCATATAGCCGGGACGTTAGCTGCAAGTGCAAAGAACCAAACTGCAACATTGAAACCTAATTATTAATTAAAAAAACGGATAGAAAATATTAGCACTTTGATTGAAGGTTGGTGCAAGAAAAAATTAGTTTTTGCCCGCCCACTTCTGCCCTTCGGGACAGTTGGGGAAGCCAACGCACATTGCACACATTTGCAAATCGCACAGGCTGACGCACAGACCGAAATTTGCAAAAGAGTGCAATTTCTGCCAACGCTAAAAAGAGTTGATGTTAGCTAATCACATTAGATTTTGATTTTTCAAGAAATATGCAGTACTGCTCATTGGTTGGACAGGATTTGATATAAAACATTTAATCTTTACGGTATTGCTTAGGAGTAAGACCAGTATGATGCTTAAAGTATTTGCTGAAAAACGATTGATTAGAAAAGTGTAAATAATCAGCAACTTCCCAAATAGTCATATCTGAGAATTTTAATAATGTTTTGGCTTCTACTACAATGTAATTATTAATCCATTCTGATGCCGACAGATCACTAATATCTTTCATTAAAGATGATAAATATTTTGGAGTAAGGCTTAGTTTTTCAGAATAAAAGCTAATATTATGTTGTTCTCTAAAGTTTTGTTGTAAAAGCTCCATAAATCGCATATAGTAGTATTCTTTACTTTTGGTTTTAACCTCACCAACATCTAATTCATATAAATCAACATCCTCTGCAATTTTATTTATAAAAGATATGGCAAAGCCACTAATTATATTTGATTTACGTACACTATTTTCAGCCTCTAATAAAAAGCTGAATAAATTAAAATAACTGATAATTATTTCAATATTCTCAGGTCTCGCTTTAAAGAGAGGGTTGTTTCTAACATGCATATAATAAGGAAGCAAGTCTGTTAAATCTATACTGATTTTCCGTAGATAATCAATTGATAAAAGAAGGACAAATCCCTCAAAATCGTCACTTACAGAATTTAAGCCAATAACATTTTCAGGTACGCTAATACCATAGTTATTGGGCGTTATCTTCACATTTGTAAGGTTAATATTCACATCAATATTTCCTTTTGTGCAAAAAAGAAATATAGCAGCATCAACTCTTAACGGAAAACTAAACAGGTGTATATATTCTTTTATACTTCTAATTAAGACAATTTCGGTATTTAGTCCTGTTCCAATTCTCTGTTTAAGCAATTGTTCTATGGTAACGCTAAAGAGTAATTGTTCTTTCATTCCTTTTTTTATCAAATATACCTAAATATTTGTAATAAACTCTCTGAAAAAACATACTATTCGACTTATAGAACAATTTATAAGAATTTAAGAGCTTTATTCTACAGCATCTCTCAGGTATCTTTGCTAACAGAAAATGATTAATAATAAATTAAAACGATTTAGAATGAATATCAGGATTCTGTTTCAGTTAGTTGTTCTGACTTTTATATTAAATGCCTGTTCGCAAAAAGGTGGTACAATTGAACAACACAAAGACAAAATTTATGTAAAAGCCTACAAGGTAGGTTTGCAAGAAGAAAAGACTACAAGCAACTATCTGGGTGTTGTAGAGGAAGAAATTTCGGCATCAATTAGTTTTCCTTTAACAGGAAATATAGATGCAATAAAAGTTTCCGAAGGACAGAAAATTAAACAAGGTGATTTATTGGCAACATTAAATGATTATAGCTTAAAAAATGCTCACTCAATGGCTTTAGCAACATTGAATCAAGCTGAAGATGCTATGCAAAGAATTCAGATGTTATATGATAATAGAAGTTTACCTGAGATACAGTATATCGAAATGCAAACTAATTTGGAAAAAGCTCGTGCTACTGAAGCTATTGCTCGTAAAAACATGAATGATAGCAAGCTAAAAGCTCCTTTTAGTGGTGTTGTTGGTAAAATAAAAGTAGAAGCCGGGGAAAACGTTCTGCCAAACGAACCTGTGCTTACACTTTTAAAAATTAGTAATGTTCATGTCAAGGTAGCCGTACCCGAAAACGAAATCAATAAGCTTAAAGTAGGACAATCTGCAAGTGTTCGTATCTCTGCCGTTTCAGACGATTTATTTAGTGGGAAAGTGATAAGCAAAGGTGTAATTTCAGATGCTATATCACACACCTACCCCGTGTTAATATTAGTAGAAAATAATGATTTTCTATTACTGCCAGGAATGGTGAGCGAGGCACAAATAAATAGTGGGAACTCTAATTCAAAAGTAGTTGTGCCAAACAACAGCATCTTAATAGATGGGGATGGCAACTATTATGTTTGGAAACTCATGCAAGGGAAAGCAACAAAACAAGTAGTTAAAATTGGTAAGCAAAACCATAATGGTGTAGAGATTTTAAACGGACTAATTCATGATGACGTGATTATTACCGATGGTTACCAAAAAGTTTCAAACGGACAAAAAGTAGAAGTATTATGAAAAAAAATATAGGAGCAATTGAAGCGGTTATGCGCCATCATAAATTAATGTTCTTCTTTGTAGGAGTGTTAGTTCTTTTTGGAGTATTCGCTCTGGTTAAAATGCCAAAACAGGAATTTCCAACATTCACTATTCGTCAGGGGGTAGTTGTAGGTATATATCCGGGAGCAACATCTGCTCAAGTAGAAGAACAACTGGCAAAACCACTCGAAAAATTTTTATTTACATATAAAGAAGTTAATCGAGAAAAAACTTATTCCATGTCTCGTGATGGAATTGTTTATATTATGGTTGAACTTGAAAATAATGTACATAACAAAGATGAAGTTTGGTCGAAAATTAAACATGGCATATCATTATTTAAGATGCAGCTACCAAGTGGTGTCTTGGCAGTAATTGCTAACGATGATTTTGGGGACACCTCAGCACTTTTAATTGCGTTGGAATCAGATACACGTTCTTACAGGGAGCTAGAAGACTATGCCGAGATATTGGAAACTAAATTACGCTTATTAAAGTCTGCTTCTAATTTTCGCCTTTATGGAACACAAAAAGAACAGATTAACGTTTATTTAAACCGAGAGAAATTAGCCATATATGGAATCAACTATAAAACTTTAGCAGCGAATTTATTCTCACAAGGGCTAACTACTGTTTCGGGAAAAGTAGAAACGGGTAATTCCAATATGCCTTTACACTTCTCATCAATTTATAATTCGGAAACAGAAGTAGCCGAACAGATAATATATTCTTCACCCGATGGTACAATTGTAAAATTAAAGGATGTTGCCACCATCACGAAAGAGTATGAAACACCCAAACGCTTTACTCAAAACAATGGTAAAAAATCTATCATTTTATCAATGGAAATGCGAGAAGGACACAATATTATAGCCTATGGAAATGATGTTGATGAAATACTTAAAGAGTTCGACACGCTAATTCCTGATGATGTTGCAGTACAACGTATCGCAGACCAACCAAAGGTAGTTGAAACTTCAGTTCGGAATTTCCTGCGTGACTTAGTCATTGCGGTTGTAATCATCATCTTGATTATGCTTATTTTATTTCCATTACGCTCAGCAATAATTGCTTCAACTACCATTCCTATAACCGTTTTTATAACGCTTGGGTTAATGTATCTACTAAACATCCCGCTCAATACAGTAACATTAGCAGCTCTAATCGTTATACTGGGCATGGTTGTCGATAATTCCGTTGTTGTTATTGACGGTTATATGGAATACTTGGAGAAAGGAGTATCCAGGTGGCATGCAGCCGTACTTAGTGCAAAAAATTACAATGGAGCTATCTTTTTTGCAACTTTTGCTTTGTGCAGCATTTTTTTACCTGTACTAGCTATTTTCACTGGCATTTGGGCCGATTTTGTAAAACATTTCCCATGGACATTTAGCATTGCTTTAGTGGTTTCGTATTTACTGTCGATGTTTTATATTCCTATTTTAGAATTTTTGCTAATTAAGCGAAAAACAAAAGAGAAAAAATTTAACCTAAATACAATTATTCAGAAATTTTATGTAAAAGGACTGGATGCAACATTTCGCTATCCCTTTATTACTATTGCTTTGATAGCAATCCTTATAGTTGTTTCTATTGTTTTCTTTTTTAGTAATGACCAACGTATGTTTCCTAATGCAGACAGAGACCAGTTTGCAGTAGAGATTTATCTTCCACAGGGAACACCAGTTGGCAAAACAAAAATAGTCGCCGACAGTCTGTATCAGTTATTAAAACGAGATGAAGAAATTGTATCAATCACTTCTTTTATCGGGATGTCATCACCACGTTTTCAAACTACTTATGCTCCTAATATTGGTGGTGAAAATTTCGCACAGTTTATTGTAAATACAGCATCGGAACAAAGTACTATTGAACTTC
>DHQH01000080.1:5522-6770 GCA_002410125.1 Alphaproteobacteria bacterium UBA5343 | reverse complement strand
GCTAACCAAAGAAGACTGGATTGTGCCCAATCATTACCACGACTAGCGGCTTCTTTATAATATAAAATCCCTTTATGGATGTTTTTATTCATACCATAGCCATTAACAGACATTAACCCTATATATGCTGCTGCTAAAATATGGTCATTTTCAGTAGCTAATGCCATCCACATTGCGGCTTTTTCATAATCTTTCTCTATATCCAGACCTTTAAAATATCTATAAGCAATCGAGAATTGAGCATTTACAACACCTGATGCGGCTGCTAATTTATAAAAATAATTGGACTCTTTTGGATAGGTAATTTCTAAGGTTGGACCATCATCAAAATAAGCAGCTAGTTTATATTGTGAGACTGGATCTTTTTCATCTACTGCTTTTGCCATTAAAATATATAAACTTGATGGAATTTGGTCTGAATATAAATCTTGGGAATAGATATTAATATCAGATAGGTCTACTTCTTCTAAAATTTCTTTAGATGTGCCTTTAGAGCTACTAGCCACAAGGTTTAACCAATTGGCAGCAAGTTTACGGTTTTTATCAAAAATATCCCCTTTGAAATAGCCAACACCTAAAATCATCATAGCTTCAATTTCACCTTTTTTAGCTGCAATTGTTAACCATTTTTGTGCTTGAGGAATATCTTGTTCAACATCAATTCCATTTAGATAAGCTTTCCCTAAGTGAAGGGCTGCGAAAGAATTGCCGTTTTCTGCAGGAGATACTAGATATTTCATAGCTAGTAAAACATTTTTATCTAAGAAGCCATCAACTCCGTTTAGATAAAATTCTGATAGCTTTAATTGAGATTTTTCATAACCTTTACTAGCTGACATTTCATAAAGGTTAAATGCTTCTTTCATATCTTTTTCAACACCAATACCATTTTCATATAATCTAGCTAACTCATGAGCTGCAAAAGCATCACCTTTTTGGGCAGCTTTTTGATACCAAAGGAAAGCTTGTTTGGCATCTTTGGGACCGAGGGCTGAATTTTCAAATAACTTTGCTACTTCTACTTCTGGGATTTGCCCTGAAATTTTAGCTTTTTCAATAACATCATGCACAACATCGCCAATTAAACCATCAGCTAATTTTTCATTCTTATCTACCCCTCTTCCTTGCTTATATAAATAAGCTAAAGGTAATTTGGCCTTATCATATCCTTTATCAATGGCTTTTTTATACCAATAGGCAGCTTTGATTGGATTATCATCTAAATCTCCACCTTTATCATAGCCAGAA
>DHQH01000080.1:1060-5329 GCA_002410125.1 Alphaproteobacteria bacterium UBA5343 | reverse complement strand
CTTTATCATAGCCAGAAGCAATAATAAACATTGATGGCGGATAGCCAGCTTTGGCAGCATTCATAAACCATTGATAGGCAAGCTCTCTATTTTGTTTGATTTGCTTGCCTTTATAAACTTCCATTGCAAAATCATGAAAGAATTTGGCATTAGTTGCTTGAGGGTTGGCAAAGAGCCATTTAGTTACATAGTCTGAGCCTGATTTAGTACCATCATAAATGCTATATGACCAATATAGCTCTTCAACAATATCGTTTTTTTCTCTGATTGATTTTAGATAGGCTACAGCTTTATCAAACCATTCGATTGATCTTTTTTTGTTAATAAACTCACCTTTATAACCTTCACGATAAATCCTACTCATAGTTAACATAAAGTTGATTTGATATGCTTCTCGTTCTAATCTATGTTTCCATCTAACATCACAAACTAAATCATAAGAACAAATTGGCTCAATTAACTCATCAACCTCATCTTCGTCATAATTTGCCTCATAATGTCTGATTAATTCATATCTCGCAAATTCAGAACCTTTAATTGCCATTTTTTCTAGGAAATCAATATTTTCTGAGATATATAATTTTCTATCTTCTTCATATAAAACTTCACCAATAGCAATTCTGGCTCGCCATGAGCCTTTTTCAGCAGCCTCAATTAACCATTTGAGATAGCCTGTTTGGTCTTTTTCTTGCAAATCATCCCAAGCATTTCTATAAGAATTAGCAATGTCATCTAATGAGCTGTCTTTCTTTTCATCTCTTAATTCGCTTAGGACTAAAAGTGCATATTTATTACCGTTTTCAGCATCGTTTACTAATTCAACCTCATCGGTATAGATATGTTTTTCGGTTATGCAAGAAGATGACAACAAAACCATAAGCATTATAATGGATAATTGCTGACAATATTTTGCTAATTTATTTGTTGTTTTTATTTTCATAACCTATAACTTAACCTAAAGTAATTAAATAACTTTTAATCTAATTCAATATTTGTAAAATCAGGCTCTAGTCCTGTTCCAAGTAAATATGATTTAATATTTAAAAAAACTTCTTCTAGTTCTTGTCTTGATAATGCTTCTACTCTAATACACATTACAGCTTCGGTATTTGATGGCCTCATTAACCACCAGCCCATATTTTCACATGCAACTTTTAACCCATCTAAAGTATCATATTTAATACCCTTAGCATCAAGCCTGGCTTTTACGGTATTGATTATTTCTTCTTTTCTATATTCTTCACATTCTGTTCTAATGTCAGGAGTGGTGAATAATTTTGGATATCCGGCGAGTTTTGTTTCAATATTTATACCCTTGGCAATCATATTTAATAATCTGATAGAAGTATAAATAGCATCGTCAAAACCGTAATAATTATCCCTTACAAATATATGTCCTGATTGCTCCCCTGCCAAAACTGCACCTTCTTCTTTCATTTTTTTATTGATGAAAGAATATCCTGTTTTACAGATAATATTTTTAGCCCCTAACCTTTCTGCCTCAACAGATAATAATTGGGTTAGCTTTATATCAGAAATCATTTTTGGGTTTTCATATTTAGGCATAATATCACTCATTAACAGAAGGATAATTTTTTCTGCACCGATAACATTACCATTGCTATCAACTGCAGCAACCCTATCACCATCACCATCAAAAGAAAAACCAATATCAGCTTTTTCTTTTCTTATTTTATCTTGAAGTTGAACAAGGTTTGATTTTACGGTTGGGTCTGGGTGATGACTTGAAAAATTACCATCGATTTCTTTATTAATAATAAAATGCTTTCCTGGTAATTCTTTAGTTAAAATCTCAATAATTTCACCAGCAGCACCATTAGCTGTATCCCAAACAACTTTGATATCGTTTTTAAGTTTTTTCTCAAAACCAAGCATCATTCTTGAGACATAATTTGTTCTTACATCTTGAGTTATTTCTTCACCAAAACCTCTTTCAAAATTTCCAGTTCTGGCGATTTTATCGAGAGTTTTTAACCTGTCACCTGTTAAAAATTCAGTACCAATTATAGATTTACAACCGTTATATTCTTTAGGATTATGAGAAGCGGTAATGATTATTCCACCGTCAAATTCATATTCCAAAGTTGCAAAATATAACATTGGACTAGTTCCAACACCTAGTTTTACTACATTAGCCCCACTATCTCTTAGCCCTCTTACCAAATGCATTTCAATATCTGGGGAAGATAATCTACCATCTCTTGCGATACAGATATTTTTTCCCCTCTCTCTGATACAAAGGGTTGCGAATGCTCTACCAAAAAAATAGGCATCAGAAAGAGTGAAGTTTTTACCAACTATACCTCTAATATCAGTAGATCTAATTAAATTCTGTGAAAAAATATGCTTCATTTCCTGGCCTTATTTCTTAAGTTATTACATCTGGCTTAGTTCTGCCAGTTCGCTCACTAATCTCTGCGATAATATCTGATAGTTCTATTAAATTACTAAGAGCTATAGCTGGCTGGCTAGTTACTTTTGAACCGTCTTTTTCATATTTTTCAATGTAAACTCTTAGGGTTACTCCTGATGAGCCAGTACCTGATAGACGGTAAATTATTCTTGAACCATCGGTAAAAATAATTCTAAGTCCATTTCTAGTAACCGAATTATCAATTGGATCGGTATAGGTAAATTCATCAGCAAAATCGATAATAAAACCATCCATCATCTTGCCATTATAAGAGCCGAAAGTGTCTTTAAGATTATTAAATAAATCTTTAGCAATATCACTGTTCAGACCTTCATAGTCATATCTGGTGTAATAGTTTCTACCATATTTTTGCCAATGTTTCTCAGTTATATCTTTGACTGATTTTTTAGTGATAGCTAAAATATTTAACCAACATAAAACAGCCCATAAACCATCTTTTTCTCTGACATGATTACCGCCGGTACCAAAGCTTTCTTCACCACAGATTGCTACCATATCCGCATCCATTAAATTGCCAAAATATTTCCAACCAGTTGGCACCTCATAACAATTGATACCTAGTTCTTTAGCCACAACATCGCAAGCAGCAGAGGTTGGCATTGAGCGAGCAACACCAGAAATACCACCCGCATAATATGGAATTAATTTATGGTTATCGGTAATGATTGCGAGACTATCTGACGGAGTTACAAAAAAGCCCTTACCCAAAATCATATTTCTATCACCATCTCCATCTGATGCAGCACCAAAGTCTGGTGCATTATCAGAATACATAATATCAACTAATTCTTTGGCATAGGTTAGATTTGGGTCTGGGTGACCATTATTAAAATCTTCTTTTGGAATAGCATTAATAACTGAACCAGATTTAGCACCAAGCATATATTCTAAAATATATTTTGCATATGGACCTGTTACAGCATGCATTGCATCAAAACAAATGGTAAAATCACCAGCAAAAAGATTTTTAATGGCTGAGAAATCAAAAATCCCTTCTAACATAGTTGCATAATCTTTTACCCCATCGATAATTTCGATTTCCATATCGCCGATTTTGGTTGTGCCAATTGTTGAAATATCAATATCAGCGGTTTTTATGATTTTATATTCGGTGATCGTTTTTGAAATTTCAAATATCTTATCAGTGATAGAAGATGGAGCTGGGGCTCCGTTATAAATATTGTATTTAATACCAAAATCTTCATTAATACCTGCAGGGTTATGACTAGCAGAAAGAATAATACCGCCAAATGTTTTATATTTTCTAATAAGGTTTGAAGCGGCTGGAGTTGAAAGAACACCATCTTTAGCAAGAATGATTTTACCAATATTGTTAGCAGCGGCCATTTTTAAAATAGTTTGGATTGCTTTATCATTATAATATCTGCCATCCCCGCCTAAAACTAAGGTTTTTCCCGGTAAATCTTCAAGAGAATTAAACAGAGATTGAACAAAATTTTCTAAGTAATTCTGCTCCATAAATCTTTTTACTTTTTTTCTAAGCCCAGAGGTTCCTGGTTTTTGATCATCATAAGCTTTGGTCTTAATGAGAGATATCTCCATTATGTTTCATTCCTAGTAATAGTTAGCATTATGAGCAATATTATATAACTTGCAGGTAAATAAAAAAATATTTTAAGCCGATTTACCAACAATTTTTATGGGTCAACCCAACTTGTTGGGGGGGGGATTGTTATTGTCATTCTCAGACTTTAGTCTGGGAATCCAGTTCTTATCACGATAGTGATTCAAAATAGATTATATGTTATAGATTATATATTGCTGGATCCCCGAGCTATTCAAGTAAACTTGGC
>DHQH01000080.1:619-835 GCA_002410125.1 Alphaproteobacteria bacterium UBA5343 | reverse complement strand
GAGCTATTCAAGTAAACTTGGCCCGAGGATGACCTAATTTGTTGGAATAAAACTACAAATTTCATGTAACAATAAATTCATATTCAGGGGTTTGCTTTTTGGGGTGATTTTTGATATACTGAAATCTGTTAATCTAAGCATTATTGCTTATTACCCTTACTATATTATTACACTAAAAGAAGCGAATATTAACATTAAAAACAGATAAAAATGAAA
>DHQH01000080.1:0-468 GCA_002410125.1 Alphaproteobacteria bacterium UBA5343 | reverse complement strand
AAAAACAGATAAAAATGAAAACTTTAGTAATCGCCTTTAATGGCATCATTGAGAGAGTTAACACAGTATTTACTTCATTCGCGACCAAGCGGATGATTGTGAATGTTATTCATAACTCTGAGACCTTAGCCCTTATGGGCTGTGTTGGATTTGTAGCAGGTATGTTACTCTTATCTGGGTTTCTGATTTTTTCGGGAGCCATACTTTTGTTTTGCGGATCATTCTTAACTTTCCGCTATAGGGAAGTTAATTTTGCCAAAACAACAAGAATAGTAACTATAACAGCGATTATTGCTGTTGGGCTACTAGTTTTTGGGTACTTATTTAGCGACCCAGCAACCGAAGCGAACTTTGCTAGCTTTGCGGAATGGTTTACGACCATCCCAACAGCGATGCAAGCAGTTGGTGGCATGTTAGGTATGATGCTTTGCATTACGATCCTCTCTAGCTATCGATTAGCTAAAGAAC
>DHQH01000092.1 GCA_002410125.1 Alphaproteobacteria bacterium UBA5343 | reverse complement strand
CACCCCGCTAGGCGGGCGAGATACGAACCAACGAATGTATACTCAAAATAAAAAGAGGCTAATATTAGCCTCTTTTTTGTTTTTGTATCCATTGCCAATTTTTCCAAAGTCACTACTTAAAATTTTATATCGAAAAAATGACCATTAATGCTACACGAATCATTCACCCATTCGAATCAGATTTCAACAGCCATTTAACCCTCCTTTTTAGGAGGGTTTCTTTTTACCCCGAGTTCTTGCGGGACACACAGGGGTAACTTTCGTATACATTTTCAAATTTAGGCAAATTTAGGGCATTTTAAAGCCAAGCTATACACTGGTAAATTCGGCAGAGTCACTAGTCTACATAACATATTAAGTATATCTAAATAATCTTTACTTACAGACAGATATGATATATAATTATTTTCATGTTTATATAACATCTAATAAAAAGGAAGTTTTTATGAAAATTCGCATTAAAAATATAAATAAAGAAAAAGTAATAGATTTTGAAGGCTCTATTGATGAAGTTGCTGAGCAATTTGTAAATAGAATTAGGAATGGCGAATATGACTTTGAAGATTCTTTTCCTAAATTCCAAAAAGGAACACCTATTAAAGACGCAGAAGCTTTATTTAATAAAATCACACATAAAATTATAAAAGAAGATTTATTAAAATATGTAAGACATGGAGATGAAATGAGACTTCATATGCAAGGGTACTTTGATGATGCTTTAGAAATACTTTCTGAAACCAAGAGCCCTATTACTATGGAAATTGAGAAACAAAAAGATGGCACATATCAAGTTGATAAACCATTTCTTAAAGAAGGTGAAAAACGAGAAGATAAAATAGATACATTTATGATGATTTATAGTCCTGATAAAATTGGAATAGATAAGGATGGAGAATTAACAGGTGGTAAAATTAGAGTTATTACAGAAGAAGAAAGAAAAAGAGCTAAAGGTTTATTCGATACATTAAAAGAATCAGGTAAATATCTAGGTGGTAAATTCAATATAAAGAAAGATAGAGATTTGTTTTAATTTTAGGGTTTAGTTAATGGATAATCGTTTTTCTATAAAAGTATATGAACAAGATAAATATGAAGATGATTTCAATAACGTTTGTAATTCGGCTACCCAAGAGTGGTTAGATGAAAGACTTTATGAATTTAGTAAAAAACTAGGCATACCTGAAGAAAAAATTGATAGTATTATAAATATAGAAAATATAACAACCGACGAAATTATAGAAAACTCTTTACAAGATTATAATACCAAACCAGATGTTTTATTCTTTCCTGGGGGAAGGTCTCCACTATACGCAAAAGCCTTGGAAGATAAAGGTGCTGAAAAGATAAGAGAGTATATTGCTGATGGTGGCATGTATTATGGAATATGTGCTGGGGCTTATTATGCTGCTACTCTTCTTAATTCATACCCAAGATATCATAAACGTGATGAAAATGGTAAAAAGACAAACGAAACATATAAAGACGAAAAAACAATCATCTGCGATGAAGGAGAAAAATATCCTTTACTTGGAATAGCACCATTTGAAGCTGATGGTGATGTAGAAGAATTTTATGGGATTGGGGACTCTAAAATAAAAGAGGGAGCGTTTGTTGAAGTCAAAACTGATGATGGAGAAACTTCTTTTGTTTTTATGCCTTTTCATCTATTAGGACCATATCTAAAAGTTGAAAACAAAAATCAGGTTAAAGAGTTGGCGACATATAATGGAGAACAATTGTTTGCAGGAGAATTAGCTGGAGCTGTATCAAAATATTTTGATGGACATGCTTCAGTTGTTGGATTTCACCCTGAAATGACTCCTACAAGAATACTAAGAGTAAAAAAAGAGATCAAAGATAAGACTCCTATTATGGTAGCTAATGAGCATGGCAGATTCAAACGAATAGACGAAGAAGATATTAAGGCAGTTACAGAAAACTGCAATAAATTTAGTGATAATGTATTTCTTCCTAATTTATTTGATAAATATTGCGATTACATAAAAAAATATTTTGCAAAAGACTTAGGCTTAGATTTAAAAAAAATAGAGAAAATTCAAACAGAATTACAAAATAAAATAAACAGCAGACCTTTTGCTGAGCCTCATCCTATTCATACATGCAGGACTTTTGGATTAAAACTTGATGTAGAAAGTCTAGGAAAGCCTAAAGAAAATAACTCACTATTAAATGCTATTAAAGATGAAGAGAAAAAAGCCCTAGAGGAAATGACCAAAAGATTTACAGATAAAAAAAGTAGATTTAGAACATACAGAGTTAGAGATAAACTTAATAATCCTAATGAAGAAGATAATTATGCCCATCCAAAACCACCCAGAGTTCCCAAACCGACACAAAATGAAAATGATGGTAGGTAGATATGACTGATGATAATGAAGAATACAAAGGACTAGACTGTGATAAGCTTGATAAAATGGCAAAAGAAGCTGTTTTGAAATCAAGACAAGACCTACATAGAAAAGGCATATCAACAGTACAATTGGATAAAGAAACTGGTAGATTATGCGAAGAAGCACCAGATGGTACAATAACATTCATAGATAAAAACAAAAAAGAAGCTGATGATTCTAAAAATGAATACTATGAAATAGGTTCATCTGTGTATAAGGTTTATCAAAGAACTGAAAATGATGACCCTATAGGCTCTGTTTATGTTCCTGGCAAAGGGTTTGCACCTGCTGATGGCTGGGAAATAGTTCTAAATGGACAACCTATATCAGAAGAAGAATTTAATAAATATGTTCAAAAGCACAGTATAAATAATAAAACCTTCTCAGATAGAATTAGAAACAAAGGCAAAGGTGAATAATCACTTATAAAACACCTTTTCCTGTTTATTGAAGTCTCTATGTTTTGAGCTGAGTTCGAATAATTTTTGTAAGTTTATGTGTGGAGGGATTTGGGAATCCATTATATCGTTTACTATCCTCGGAGAGATATAGATTAGGTTTAGATATTTATAAATCGTCCTGCTGGATATTTTTTCTTGTTTTTGTATATCCTCTGCCCTCATTCCACCTT
>DHQH01000039.1:38789-38964 GCA_002410125.1 Alphaproteobacteria bacterium UBA5343 | reverse complement strand
GGATAGAGATAATGGTATGATACAAAGAGATATAGAAACCTATCTTACAGAAAATAAGCCTCTTGTTGTTGAGGTTAAAAGATTTGCGGATTATTCGAAGTTATATAGGAGGCTTCGCAAATTTGCTAAATAATCTTCGTCTTTTTATCTTTAATTCTATGGACATCTAATACAG
>DHQH01000039.1:26299-38535 GCA_002410125.1 Alphaproteobacteria bacterium UBA5343 | reverse complement strand
ATGGACATCTAATACAGAATTTTCAAATATTTTGCTCAAGTCATTTAGTAATTGCTAAAATCAATCGCAAAATTTCTTAATTCTTATTATATGACTCATATAATATAAAGATAATCTGAGTATAAAATTCATCAGACCACATTAATGGAGAATAAATCTTCACCTAATTACATTAAATTCTTTTGATATATTCTTAAAAATGCTTTTGATTTTGATAATTCTATGTAAAATATAAAGAAATATATAATTGATTATTTTATTTTGGAGGTTTTTATGGAACTTACAGATGAGCAGATTAGATTTATTAATGAGAATGAGGTTATAACCTTTGCGACTTCTTCTTTGGATGGAACTCCTAGAAATGTCTATGTTTGTCCTAGTATGATTAGTTATGATAAAATCATTATTTCTGATGTTAAAATGGTTAAGAGCTGTCAAAATATTAAAAACAATCCAAAAGTTTTTATTACATCTATAAATAAAGATTATTCTAAATGGCTAAAAATATCAGGTATTGCTAAATATGAGGTGGATGGTGAGATGTTTGATAATATTTATGATTTAGAGATGAGTAGAGGGTATAAGCCTAAGGCAGTTATTGTTGTTGAAAATATAGAAATTGAAGAGATAGAGGAGCAAGATTAAATCTTCGTCTTTTGTACGACTAATCGTGAATTAGATTTATAAAATGAAGCGTTCAAATACTAATTGTATGTGAAACTCCATTTTAAAATTAATTCTCTTCTATTCGCACAAAACTCTTCAGATTGGATTAGGTTACAGAAAGGAAGTTTTAGAAAATGATTAAGAAAATGATTTTACTAGTTGTTTTAGTTGCTGTAGTTATCACGGTTTTGGTATTGTGGAATAATAAATCATCAGAGTCAGAACATGAAAAAATTAAAATCGGATTTGTTATTCAACTAACAGGGGATTGGGCTCATCTTGGACAAGATGTGAAGGATATGATTGTTGCGGCTCATAAAAAGATGGAAAATAGAAATAGGTATGAGCTTATTTTTGAGGATTATGGTTTTGATCCTAAAAAAGCTGCAATGGCTACTAATAAGCTGATTAATATTGATAAGGTTGATTCTATAATTTCTTTGTTTACAAATGCTGGCTTTGTTGTAAATCCAATTGCAGAGGCAAATAATATTCCTCATATTTGTATTGATAATGTGAAAGCTGTAGCTAATGGGAAGTTTAACTTTGTGCATGGTGCTATGGAAGAAAAAACAACTGCAATTTTGGCTAATGAAATCAAAAAAAGAGGTAATGATAGTGCTACAATCATTATTATGAAAGACCCATGGACTGAAAATCTAATTAAAAGCTTAATTCCAAACTTAGAAAAAGCTGGAGTAGAGTTATTAGATGTGCTTAGATATAATCCAGGTGAAAAAGACTTTAGAATGATGATTTCTAAAGCGATGTCAAAAAATCCTGATATGTATGTTTTAATGACTTTTGATCCAACAATGTCAATGCTCATAAAACAATTTAGAGAAAGAGGTGTAACTAACGATAAATTCACAGGTTTTGAATCTATCCAAATGACAGATAATGTTGATATGGTGGAGGGTATTTGGTTTGTGAATATGCTAATGCCGGGACAAAATTTCTTAGATGAGATGAAGTCCGAGATTGGAAGATATCCAAATACTTTTTCTGCCTATGGTTATAATGCGTTTTTGCTCTTAGATGAAGCATATCGAAGAAATAATTATAATCCTGATATTATAGATGTATTAAATGGCCTTAAAATTAATACTTCAATTGGTGAAATTGAAGTTAGAGATGGTGGGGTTATTGAGACAGGAAATACTGTGGATGTGATGAGTAATGGTAAGTCTGAAATTATGTATTAATGGGATTGGGTTTGTTGTTGCTTTCTTATAGAGCTGATATTTTGAACTAATTTTGCAATTTTTCTGTTACCATCAATTACATTTAATATTCTATCTTTTTGTGGGCTGTCAGGCATTTTATCGGCTGTTTCTTGATAGAAGTCCATTAGCAATTCTTCATGGCTTTTATTATGGTCTTGCTCTATCTTAGCTAATATTTTTTCTAACTTACCATCTACAATGTTATGTAGCTGTTTCATTTCTTTTGCTTGTTGTTCTTGGCTGGCAGATGGGGTGAATTTGTTTAATATAATATGGTCGACTAAATGCATATTATTATCGGTCATGATTATATCATTGGTAGATTTTTCTACTCTGCCAGGAATTTGAGACCTAAAGCTTGCACCTCTTTTTTCTACTAAATGCTCAAAACTTCTTTGGGTTGGGTAATATTCGTTTGAAAACCATGTTACATCTTTATGTTTTGGGTGAGTTTCTTTTAACATTATAATTGGTTTCATACTCATAGTGATAGAGAAATATGTCATAGAGTTTCTTAGGCTTTTGATTAATTTTAAGTCACTAGTAGCAAAAATAGGGGATTTCCCATCTCTCATTAAGTTATTAATCTCATTTAAATCTACACCATATTTATATTTACCAACATAATAAGTCTTCATAGTTGGGGAATCTGGTATCTCATCTACAAAATATGATTCAGCTAGTTCTTGCTTAATTTGTTTTTCTCTGATTGGGCGAGTAGTATATCTTTTTAACTGTACAGGGTGAAAGTCTTTGTTTCCACTGCGTAGTAAATGCTTTACAACTTCGGTTTTACCAGAGCCACTATTACCGATAATTACTATTAATCTACCAATTTTATTCATAATTACAAACTCTTTGTTTTGTTGATTTTGTCCAAAGTAGCATATTTTAAAACATATTACTAGTTTTTTTTTAATTAGATGTTTACGATTGGGATTCTAGTATTATCTTTAATTTTTATAAGTAAATTTAAGGAGTGCTTTTTTATGGCAAGTTCAAATGTTATTGGTGATTATAAAATAAATTTAACTGAAGAAGAAATTGATAGAAAATTCAATAAAGAAAGAACCGACATTCATCTAGTTTCTGAAGATTTTGAAGGTTATCAAACATTAGCAGATGGTGATAAAAAGGCCTTAGCTCATTTGGTAAAAGGGGCTTATCATATTAATGATGTTTTCTTAAGGTTAGATCATCATAAAAATATTGAGTTAAGAGATTTACTTATTCAACACTCAAAAGATAATCCTTTAGCAGCTAAAACACTTCGTTTCTTTAATTCTTTTAATGGGGTTGAAGGGCTTGATGGTATCAGAACAGAGCCAATTGAGTTGTTTGAAGGGGTGAAGGGGGCTGATGGGCGAGCTTTTTATCCTGAAGGTTTAGAATTTGTAGAATTTAAGCAAGTTCTACTTAAACTCCTTGATAAAGGGGAAAAAGATAAGGTTCAGAAAATCCTAAGTAATAGATCAGTTGTGATTAGAGATGAGGTGGATGGATTAAAAGCGATTGACTATATTGATGCTTATAGTGAAGAATTTGCAAAGGCTGCAGATGAGTTTGAAAAAGCAGCAAAAGTTATCACAAATAAAGACTTTGCAAAATATTTAGAGTTACAAGCAGAGGCATTTAGAGTGGCGGATCCTGAAATTGATTGTAAAGCTGATTTAATCTGGGCGGAGTTACAAGATACAGAGCTTGAATTAACCGTTGGTAGAGAAGATTATAATGATAGATTCACTCCAAAGATTTTTGAAGATGAAGAGCTAAAAACAAGACTTGCAGAAGAAATGATCACTGTTCAGTCAAAAGATGATATTGAAATAAGAGTAGGATTAGTTAATAAAAGAGGTACAGATTTAATACTATCTTTTAAAGAGCATATGAAAGATATTGCTAAACTAATGCCGCTACAAGATAAATATTCTCAAGCTATTATTGATAGCGGAGAATTAAAACAAACTATGGTGGATGTAGATTTGGTTTATTTATCAGGTGATTATAGAGCATTAAGGGGAAGTATAACAACTGCTCAAAACTTACCAAATGATGATAAATTAGCTGTGATTAGAGGTGGAGGTAGAAGAAATTGCTATCATCGACAAGTTAGAATGTCTTATGATAAAGGTAGACAGCAAAAAATTATGGAGCAATTAGTTGATGAAAGTCTACACAAATATTTTGATAAAGAAGCAGAGCATTTATTTGTAATTGGGCATGAAAATGGTCATTCATTAGGACCAGATGATAGTTATAAATCAGGTCTTGGGGTTTATAGACATACAATTGAAGAAAATAAAGCAAATATTGTTTCTATATCTTTTATTGATTATTATCGAGATAGGGGAATAATCGATGATGAAATGCTTAAAAAAGTTTATGTAACTTGGGCAATTAGACATTTCTTACAATCAAAGCCTCATGAAACAAAACCTCACAGAGTTGCAGATTTGATGGAGCTTAACTATTTCACAGAAAGAGGTGCTTTTTCTTGGGATGAGCAAGGTAAACTGTTTGTTGATTGCGACAAAGTATCAAAAGTTGCAAGAGAAATGCTAGAAGATTTAGTATCAATTCAACTTTCAAAAGATGCAGAAAAAGCCAAAGCATTCATTGATAAATATGCTATATGGGGCGAGAGATATGAAAATATTGTGAGGGTTTATAAGGAACTAGGTGTTAAGAATTATAAAGAATTAGTTCACCCACTAGCTACTCGTCTTTTGCACGAAATCACATCAAATTAATTTAATGATTAAACACGATCACGTAGGTTTACTACGCGATATGCTTAATCAAAATTGAATTTAATGCACCTTCGCACAAAACTCTTCATAGCTGAAAATTGATGCTACTATATTAGAGTTGGATAAGATTGACAGAAATGCTCTAAAATGTTATTTTATTTGTAAAATTTCATTTTGGAGTATTTTTCTTATGCAAGATATGAAAGAATTTGTTCATAAACTTTATAGCAAAGCAACCAATGATACTCCTATGTCTAAAAAAGCTTTAGTTCGATTTTTTTCTCATTTTGAAGATGGTGGTTTTTCTCCTGAATATTGGCCTTATGATTTAACTGATTTAGGGTTGGAAATGTCTAGCATTTATATCAAACAAATAGATGATGATAAAAATCACCCTCATAAGGTTAAATTTGCTATGGGTTTTTCTGATAAAAATGGTGAAGAAGTATTAAATTGTAATACCGATTGGGGATGCAATCTGGATGGGGCGGTTTATATTGAACTTAGAGCTATGAAAAAGAGCGAAAAACTAAATGTAAAGAACTTCTCTTGGGAATATGTCAAAAAGCATAAAAGACTATTAGATAAGATGGAAGAAAATACTAGATTTAATAAATTTATGTTAGATGCTTATGCTAGCAATAGAGAAGGCGAAGCTGTTGGAAATTATTATGGTAGTTTAGTTTGGGCAACAAGGGGTTTTAATTTTAATATCAATCAGTGTTTTATGGATCAAATTAGAGGAGATTTTAAGAAATTTACTCAAAGAAGAGGTATAAAACTCACAAAGAAAGATTTATTGAAGTTTACAAGGCCCTATCATTTTGCTTGTTTTAGACCAGATATAAAAGAAGAAGTTAAGTTTAGAAGAGGCAATAATGAATTTGAAACAAAGATGATACCAATTGGTAGAAAATTTATGCTACAACATGCCAGAAGATGGCGAGGTGTGATATATGGTGGAGATAAAAGCAACCAAGAATATGAGTTTGCGAAGCTATATAATGAAGTTGATAAAAAACAAGCAATCTGTCAATCTAATATTGAAACTGATAGTTTTAACCTAAAGCAAACTAATAGGGTGATTGTTCACAATTTTGCTAAAAAGTTTGCAAAGTCTGTATAGTGTCATAGTATTAACCTTAAATATGACTAAGGGAAATAATGTGATGAAAAAGAATATCTTATTTTATTTGTTTTTATTAATTGCAGCTTGTTTGGTGATGTATCAAACAGGAGATAAATCAGGTGATGAGAAAGAGAAAAGAACTGTAAAAATTGGGGCAGTTTTAGCTCTTACTGGTGATTTATCAGAATATGGTAAAGCTGTGCAAGATGGTATTACCCTTGCATTAGAAGAAATAAATAAAGAAGATAATAATTTTAATTATGAAGTTATTTTTGAAGATGATCAGTTCGACCCAAAAAGAACAGCCAGTGCGATTAATAAATTAGTTTATATGGATAAGGTTGAGGCGGTTTTATCAACGACTTCTGGTACCGCAAATGTGATAGCTCCAATTGTTGAGAAGGAAAAAATTGTTCATATTGGTTATGCGGATGATAATAGTGTGGCTGCAAAAAATCGCTATAGTTTTAATCGTAATGTTCGATATGAAGATATGACAGCTAAGGTTATAGAATTATTTAATAAAAGAGATGTTAAAGATATTTATTTTGTGAATTTTATTCACTCATCAGCCAAAAGACTAATGGGTGCTTTAAAGCCAGTGGTAGAAGCTGAAGAGGGGTTTAATATTGTTGGTGAGGATTGGGTGAATTCTACAGATAGAGATTTTAGAGCAATAGGCGAGAAGATTAAAAGAATTAATCCTGATGGGGTTTATTTATATGTTTTAGAGCCTAACTTAACCTTGATAGGTAAGGAGTTACAAAAAATAGGCTATGAGGGTGAAATTATTACTTCTTATCTTTTCTCATATGCTAAACATAAAGAACTTTTTGAAGGTAATTATTTTGTAAATACTGAAAAACCAAATAAAGAATTTACCCATAAGTTTATGAAAAAATTTGGCTATGAGCCTAATATTGGGAGTGGTGAGGTTTATGATAACCTAAAAATGATGGTAGATGGGTTTGAGAAAAATAAATCAACAAATGCTGATGAGTTTATCAAGATAATAAAAGATGTTGTTGCTGATTATGATGGAGCCTTTGGAAAAGTTGGGATGACTAGTGAGGATTTGATTTATGGTGGTTTTATTATTAATAAGATTGTTGATGGTAAGATTCAGTAATCTTCGTTTTTTTTCTCAAATCACATCATCTTCATCGGTAAATTAAAAGACCCAAGTACTACTTGTACTAGGGTTTCTAATTTCCTTGAAGCTAATGCACCTTGAGAAAAAATCCATCAGATTAGGCAGGATGGTATAACTTGAGAAAAAATCCATCAGAACCAACTTGTTGGGGAATAATAGGAAATAATAGTTTAAGGTTTGGAAATGAAAAAGATTGATGTAATAAAAAATTGTGTGCTTTTTTCGGTTCTTGATGGGGAGGCTTTTTCTGTTTTAGAAAAAATTGCTAACTGGAAAGAGTTTGATAAAGGACAAGATATTTTTACTCAAGGGGATGAAGCAAAAGGTTTTTATGTGATTGCACAAGGTATGGTGGAGTTATTTGTATTATCGGATAATGGTCGTGAAAAATTAATGCATCAGCTAGAAGCAGGAGTACCAGTTGGTGAGGCTCCTGTGTTTGAGGGAGGAGTGTATCCAGTATCTGCAAAAGCTAAGACTAAACTTAAAGCACTTTATATAACTAGAGAAGATATAATAAAAATTTCTAAAATCCATCCTGAAATTCCTCTTAAAATGTTAGCTATTTTATCCAAGAGATTAAGGTTGTTTGTGGAGATGATTTCGGATTTATCATCAAAAGATGTTTCGCAAAGATTGTTGGAATATATTCAAAACTTACCAAGAAAAGAGGGGGATAATTTTGTAACCCTTGATAAGAGTAAAAAAGACTTAGCATCTTATCTTGGTACAATTCCTGAGACTTTAAGTAGAGCTTTTAAAAAGCTAGAGAAGGATGGGGTGTTAAAGGTTTCAAAGGATATAGTAGTTATATTATAAGAAAAAGGGGCTATTTGATAGCCCCTTTTGTTTGTGTGGGTTATGCACTTAGGATTTTATCTAAGTCTTCTTTAACAGTTCCAATCGGAGCTATTGCATAATTTTCTACTAAGATATTTAGTACATCTTCGGTTATAAAGGCTGGAAGTGATGGTCCTAATTTGATGTTTTTAATACCTAAATGTAGTAGGGTGAGTAATATAGCTACGGCTTTTTGTTCATACCAGCTAAGAATTAATGATAATGGTAGTTCATTAACTTCACATTCAAATGCATTAGCAAGGGCTAGAGCAATTTTTACAGCTGAATATGCATCATTACATTGACCAATATCTAATAATCTTGGAATGCTGCCAATATTGCCAAATTCTTTTTTATTAAATCTGAATTTACCACAGGCAAGAGTTAAAATTACACAATCATCTGGGATGGTTTCTGCCATTTCGGTATAATAATTTCTGCCAGATTTAGCTCCATCACAACCACCAACTAATAAGAAGTGTTTGATAGCTCCATCTTTAACCGCATTAATAACAGTATCTGCAACGCTCAGTACGGCATTGTGACCAAAACCAATAGTGATTTCTGTGTCAGCTTCATCTTCTTTAAAGCCGTCTAATTCTAGGGCTTTTTTAACAACAGGTGTGAAGTCTTTATTTTCATCAATATGGGTTATACCTTTCCAACCAACAAGTCCTGTTGTGAAGATTTTATCGGAATATTCAATAGGGTCTTGAATACAGTTGGTTGTCATTAAGATTGCACCTGGGAATTCTTTGAATTCTTTTTGTTGATCTTGCCAAGCTCCGCCCCAGTTACCTTTTAGGTGAGGGAATTCTTTTAATTTTGGATAGGCAAGACATGGCAACATTTCTCCATGAGTATAAATATTAATTCCTGTGCCAACAGTTTGTTGTAATAATAAGTATAAATCATGTAAGTCATGACCAGAAACAAGAATAGCTTTACCTGTTTTACCAGTAGTTGAAACTTTAGTTGGCTCTGGGTGACCATAAGTTTCGGTATTGGCTTTATCTAATAATTCCATAACAAGGAAGTTCATTTCACCTGCTTTTAGGGCATAACCAAGCAAAGTGTTAGTATCCGTTGAATTAGTTGCTAAGAATGCCATAATATCAACTAGTATTTTATTTATTTCTGGGTTTCTATACTCAAGCATGTTTGCATGGTGAGCATAAGCTGCACTACCTTTTAAGCCATATATGATTAGTTCTTGCAAGCCTGTGATAGTTTCACCAAATTCTTCAATTCTGTTTTTAATAGAAGTTTTTAGACCTTTAGAGGCTTTATCTGCAACCGAACCACTTGCATCAAAGTTTACAAGTTCTGGTAAGTTAATAGGTTCATTGATAGAAAGAGAAAATAGTTCTTTGGCTTTTTCTCTCATTAGTAATGCTTGGTCGCAATATCTAGCAATAGCTTCAGAATCAAAGTTTACATTAGTAAGGGTGATGAATAGATAGTCAAGCAAAGCATCTTCAATTTCTTGGCTTCTAATATCTTTTTGCATTACAGGATTGTAATACGCTGCAATTCCCTTAGAAATATGAATTAATAGATCTTGAAGGCTAGCAGTTTTTGGATCTTTACCGCATACACCTATAGTCGTACAAGCAGTACATTTTGAAGTTTGTTCACATTGGTAGCAAAACATGCCCATATTTTTTCTCCTGTTTAATAGTTTGCGAATATTATGTAAGGAGTTTATTGGAAAATGTAAGTAGTGTAATTGACTTAAGTCAATTCTTCGTCTTTTTCCTTAAATCACATCATCTTCATCGATAAATGATAAGATCCAAGTAGTTTATCTACTAGGATTTATAATTTTCTTGAAGCTAATGCACCTTAAGAAAAAATCCTTCAGAATTGTGTATGTAAAAAAAAAATGTGGTTTTTGTTTATTTTGGAAAATATAGGGTTGTTTGTGGACAAAAAATATGATATTCTGGAGGAGTTTATTAGAAATTATGTAGTATTATGAATATATTCCGAAAGGGATGATTGGTTTAGTAGGATAGTGGAGGCTATATTTTAGAGAGAGTAGGCTATTGCGGACAAGGTCTGTGACTGAAAATCTAAATATATAGACAGAAACTATTTGAAAAATTAATTTGAAATTTTGGAAACTTAAAAAATTTTGCGTTATGAGCGATCAAGACAAAAACAACAACGAGAAAAGGCAACAGAAAGTAATTATTTCGGTATGCTGTGTGCCGAGTTTTGGCATTTTCGAATTTCAATTCGGGGATGCTGAAAAAAAAGAAGAGCCGGTAATCAAAAAAACTTATTCACCTGAAAAGGTGGAGGAGATTTTGGAAATTACTGAGGTGGTAAAGACCCGTGCGGTTGGGGCGTTGTGTTATTTTAACACAATGACTGATCCCAATGCGGCGGAGAATTGCCGACTTTTGTTGGCAAATGTGGTAGGAGCTTTGAAGGATTTGAAACCTCTGCTTGCTTCTCCAGAACAAGCTGAAGCTGGATCTTGCATTGCAGGTCTTCGAGGTGTTCAAGCCGATTTGGAGCTGATAGCCAAAAATCCTCGCAAGGCGGATTATACCCGACTAGGGGAGCATCTTGAGTCAATATCCCAAGTTGGGATGATGATTGATTCAATTATGCAGACCTTTGAAGAGGATGGCTATGAAGCCGAGGTTGATACTCTTCGCGAATATCGTGATGAGATTGAAACAAAAGCAGTGACTATGGTGCAGTTTCTGAATGGGGATGATTCTCCTGAAGAGAATGAAACCGATGCTAAAGCGGAGAAAGCTGATGCTAAGGCTTCAACTAGACTTACCAAAGATGATGTAAGCAAGTTGCTTGAATTGTCGGAGGGGGTTTGGAAGAAGCTCATAAGTTTTGTTCAGGTGCATTATGCTTTTATGAAGCAGCCTAATAAGACTATTATTACAACAATGTCAGAAATTTCTTCTGATGTTGTGGGATTATTGGAGCAAATGAAACCTTTGGTTCCGTTTGCGGAGCATGTGATTGAGGAGAGAATTTCCTCGATTCAAGGAGTGTCTAAAGGTTTGGATATGATTGTGAAGGATTTTCCGATTTCGGATTTAACTTCGATACCTTATCACCTTGAGACATTATCACATACAGGCAATGCCTTTGGAGAGATTGGAGAATTCTTAAAAAGGGAGTATCATGACTTTTATAATGACGGGTGTCAGCTCGTTGCTAAAAAGGCCGATATTGATGGTCTTTTGGGAGATTTAGTGAAGTCATTTTGGACGACTGAGACTGATTTTGTTGAGGATCCTGCGAGCGAGCAGCCGAATCAGCAGGATAAGGTAGATGCTGAAACTCCGAATAAGGAGGAGGCTAAGCCTGATACTGGTGATACTCCTGAGGAGGCGTGTGAAATGGTGTGCTTCACCATTTGTGTTTGTCCTTGTGGAGGTATCATGCTGAATTGGTAACATAACGGATGTTTTTAAAGGGTGGGGGAGTATTTACTTCTCCACCCTTTTTTTTGTGTCTTTGTCTTTTGCACGAAATCATATAACATTAATGGGGAGTGATTTGTTGGTGGAATATTGAGGGGATAGGAAATAAAATAGTCTTGATAAAGATGTTTAATTAATATAGCTTAGCCTTAAGATTTTAAATGATTTTGAATCACTAAAGTGATAGATCTGGATCCCCGAAACAAATGTTTCGAGGATGACGGTTAGTGGTTTAAGGATATAATATAGAGAAAGGTAAGAATATAAAGATGAAAAAGATTTTAGTTACAGGTGGTTCTGGCTTTTTAGGGATTAATATGATTAGACATTTATTTACTAAAGGTGTTGAAAATATCGTGGTGATAGATGTTGAAGATTTTGATTATCCAGAAAAAAATAAAATATCTTTTGTGAAAGGTGATATTAGAGATAAAGCAAAAGTTGCAGAGGCTGTTAAAGGGTGTGATTATGTTATTCATACGGCTGCGGCTCTTCCGCTATATACCAAAGAAGATATTATGACTACTGATGTTGATGGTACAAGAAATCTTTTAGAAGCATCTAAAAAAGAAAATGTAAAAAGATTTGTACATATTTCTTCAACTGCGGTTTATGGTATTCCTGATCATCATCCATTATTAGAAGATGATAAGCTAATAGGGGTTGGCCCTTATGGGGAAGCTAAGATTTTAGCTGAAGAAGAATGTTTTAAGTTTAGAGCAAAAGGTATGATTGTTCCAGTTATTCGTCCGAAATCTTTTATTGGTCCGGAAAGACTTGGGGTGTTTGCTTTATTTTATGATTGGGCAAAAGATGGTCATAACTTCCCGATGATTGGAAGTGGGAATAATCGTTATCAGCTTTTGGATGTTGAGGATTTATGTGAATCTATTTGGTTGACTATGACGGTGGATGAAAAAATAGCTAATGATACTTATAATATCGGAGCAAAAGAATTTACTACTATGAAAGAAGATTATCAGGCGGTTCTAGATGTGGCTGGATTTGGTA
>DHQH01000039.1:19320-26126 GCA_002410125.1 Alphaproteobacteria bacterium UBA5343 | reverse complement strand
AGATGTGGCTGGATTTGGTAAAAAAATCTATGGTTTTCCTGCAAAACCTATGATTTGGGCTCTTAGAATTTTAGAATTCTTCAAATTATCTCCGCTTTATAAATGGGTGTATGAGACAGCTTGTGAAGATAGCTTTGTATCAATTGAAAAAGCAGAAAAACAATTAGGCTATAAGCCACAACATTCTAATAAAGATGCGTTGATTAGAAACTATAATTGGTATTTAGAAAATTTAGATAATTTTAAAAATGCGAGTGGGGTTTCTCACCGTGTGCCTTGGAAGCAAGGTATTTTATCGATATTTAAGCATTTGTTTTAGGAAAATTATTATATATGTTCGAAAATATTTTAGATAATAAGTTTAAGCTAGTTGTAGTTCTATTGCTTTTATTTGGAGTTATGACAAGAGTTGTTTTTGGTATTTCTAAGATAGAATATAGACATGATGAGATGGCAAGTATTGTATTAGCTACTAATCATAAAGGATATGATGAGGCATTAAAATCGCCAATTTATAATAGTTGGCAAAAGGCTAAAGAATGGAAGAAGTTTACCCAGATTAATCCGTTTGATTTTGAAACTGTGAAACATAATGCTTCAAAGCTCGATATTCATCCTCCTTTATATTATAGCTTGTTAAATGTTGCTATGGTGATTGGTGGGGTTAATATATATTCAGGGATTGGGCTTAATATTTTATTCTTTATGGTGAGCTTTTTCTTTTTATATAAGGTTTTGCAGATTATTTTTTATAAAAGTAATTACTTGATAGCAATTAATTTGGCTGTGTATGCGGTTAGTTTGATGGATGTTGCTAGTGATTGCTTTGTTAGGCAATATACATTGCTGTATGCTCTTTATTTAGCAACTGTTTATTTTATGCTTAGATATTTTAAGGTTAAGAAAAATCGCTACCTTTTATATTATGCTATTGCTCTTTGTTTAGGCTTTTTAACTCAGTATTTATTTTATGTATATGCTTTGATTTTTTCTGTTGTTATCTTTTTATATTATGTGAGACAAAAAGAAGTTATACCAATAGTCAAATTTGCTTTGGTAACATTGTTAGCTCTTGGGGTTAATGTTTTAATATTCCCTGAAATTTTAGATTTTATGAGTATTGAGAAACCTGAATTTTATAAATATGATAGATTAACTACTTTGTTTAACTCATTGTTTTTAAAAGATGGCCTTGTTGGTATAGGTTTGATATTAGCAATTATTCATAACTTTAGGGTTCGGGCTGGTAATTTATTTTATCTGAATATGATTTTTATAATAACATTTATTACCTATATTGTTTTATATCTATTAGCAATCATTCCTCCTCATTCATTAGGAGGTAGATATTTCCTTGTATTTCGAATGTTTAATATAATTGTTCTTACTTCTTATTTTAGTGACTTTTTGATGAATAAGAAGAGGGTGATTTGTAAATATGTTGGTTTGTTTGTATTGCTATCGGTTTTTGTGATTATACCGCTAAAAGCTAGGCATAATCATAAAAAATTAGATAAGAAATATTTGTCTCATGCTAGATTTATTGATGGGTTTGATAATATTATTATTGATAATGATGGGATTGGTAATTTCTTTAGAATGATGTCTAGGATTGATGGTGATAAAAATGTGTTTTTGACAGATATTAATAACTTAGAGAAATCTTTTGACGAAGTGATTAAGGGTAGGGATAATTTATTATATATTAGTAGTGATTATTTAAGTGATAAAACTAAGTTATTTGCAGAGATTAATGATAAATATGATGTAGAGTATAAGAAGTTTCCTTATGGTGATATGTTTGTTTTTAGAGGAGTTAAAAAATAATGAAACATTATATTAAATTAATGAGGAGAAGGCATTGGATTAAAAATGCTTTTGTATTGGCTCCGTTGGTTTTTTCTCTAAAATTTTTAGAGATGAGTGCTGTTTTGGTAACTTTTAAAGCCTTTTTAGCTTTTAGTTTTATGGCTTCTTTTGTTTATGTGATTAATGATATTTTAGATGTTGAAAAAGATAGAAAACATCCAAAGAAAAAATCAAGACCGATTGCTAGTGGTAAGGTGAGTATTGCTAATGCTGTTATTTTTTCGGTGTTCTTATTTTTAATTGGTATGGGGATTGCTTTTACTATAAATATTCCAACATTGATTATTTTGCTGATTTATTTTGTGATGAATTTATTTTATTCAATTAAGCTGAAGCATATTGTGTTGCTTGATGTTTTTATAATTGCGGTTGGTTTTCTTTTAAGGGTTTATGCTGGTGCATTTGCTATTATGGTGCCGGTTTCTCATTGGATTATTTTGACGACATTTTTTATTTCTTTATTTTTAGGGTTTGGAAAGAGAAAGAATGAATTGTTAGTGCTAGAAAAAGGTAAAAACTCTTTACATAGACCAGTGTTAAAATTTTATAATGAGCAGATGGTTGATGGATTTATCTTAATATCGCTAACACTTACTATTATGACTTATACTCTTTATACAATTGATAATCATGCGATAGAAAAATTGGGGTCTGATAATTTGATTTATACGGTGCCTGTGGTGGTTTATGGATTGTTTAGATATTTGTATCTGGTATATGGTGAGAATAAAGGTGGTGATCCGGCGGAAATTGTGGTTAAAGATAGGTGGGTGATTATTGCTTGTGTGTTTTGGGCGGTAATGACAATGCTAATTATGTATTTTAAGAATTTTGGGAATGTTTTTGCATGAGAGATAAATTAGGTTTGGCAGTAAAATATGCAATATTTGCAGTTATTGCAACGATTGTGAATATTGCTTCTCAGGAGTTTATCTTTCAAATTTGTAAGTTAAACTTTATGGTTAAATTGATTGATTTTGTTTGTTTTTATGTTCCAAAAGAGATTTTTATTTTTATTGGTGCTATTGGTTTTGGAACTTTAACAGGCTTGATAGTTAAATATGTTTTAGATAAAAAATATATATTTTATTTTGTAACTAAATCTAAAAAAGAAGATGCAAAAAAATTTGCTATTTATACAGTGATGGGAATTATTACCACTATTATATTTTGGGGAAGTGAGACAATTTTTTATCTGTTATGGGATGAGAAATATATAGGTGCTGTTGTTGGGCTTATGATTGGGTATGTTTCAAAATATTTTTTGGATAAGAAATTTGTTTTTAAGTAAGGAAGTTTGATGAAAAAACATTTTATAAGTATGGCGATGTTTTCGTTGATGTTGGTTGTTTTTGGTAAGTCTATACATCATATTGGGATTGCTATCTTATTGGGGATTGGGATTTTTGATGTAGTTAAATCTAAAAGATTTTATAAGCCAAAATTTAACTACAGTGGCTATCTGTTTGGTTTGTTTTTAGTGGTTGCGGTGATTACATCTTATTTTGGAATTAACTCAGCTCATTCTTTTGAAAAATTTTGGGAGATTATTGGTTGGGTGATTGTTTATATGATTTTCTTGCAGATTTTTGATGGATTTGATACGAAGAGGGCTAAGGATTATTCTAGATTTGTAGTTAAAGTATTGCCATTTTTTGCTATCTTGTTGATTTTAATTCATTCTGGTATTGCAAGTGAAACAATAGAGGTAATTTTTCATAAGACTTATAAGAGTTATTATGGTCTTGTTATTGCTTTATTTATGCCGTTTTTATTTATTGAGTTTTTACGAGTGAAAGATAGAGATCAAGAGAAAATATTAAGTTTAATTTCTTTATTTATATGTTTGATAGCTCTTGTGATTAGCAATAGTAGAAGTGCTTGGCTTGGGCTGTTTATTGGAAGTGGCTTTTTTGCGACATTATATCCTTGGAAGAGTTGGAAGCAGTTAGCAAAGATTGCATTATTTGGAGCAGCTTGTTTGATTTTAGGTTTGGTATTTTATATTGAGATAAATGGTGCAGAGCATATGGCTGCAAGATTGGGGGCTGAGACTTTTAAAGGGGGTAGAGGACCTATTTGGAAATATGCAATAGATAATTTTATGGATAATATGTGGTTTGGAATGGGACTTAGTAGTTATTCTGAGTTGGATTTTACAGGGGTGGTGGTAGATGCTACTAATCATCCTCATAATTTTATAATTGAGATTTTGATGGATACTGGAATTATTGGTTTCTTATGTTTCTTTGGGGCCATAGTTTTAGGATTTAGACGATTTGTTCGAGGGTATTTGGCAAATGGAAAAAGAGATATTTTTGCATTATCTGCGGCAAGTTCGGTTATGATATATTTTGCGACAATGCTTACTATGACATCAATGTATAGAAGTTGGTCATTACCTTTCTTAATTATTTTTATGGCGATTGCGAATAGGGCTAGAGTTAAGCATTTGATTGAGAACTGATAGTGAATTGACAAAATTTCTATAATATGATATGTTTTCCGCATGCATTATATTATTAATGTACGGATGATGTTAAAAAACGAATTTTAATTTGATTTCCAACTTGTTGGGGGTCGCAAAATATTACTTATGGAACAAAAAACAAAAAAAGAATGGCTGAAAGCTGGGAAGTTTTCGCTATTCGCGTTACTATTTGTGCTGTTAGCACATTTGGTAATTGAAGTATCAGTTTCTTTTAGGGATTACGACCCTATGGAAGATCCTGAGTTTGTAGAGCAGTTGAGGCAAGACAGCCTGAAGGCTGCTAAGTTGGCTAAGGAAATTAGATTAGAACGAGAAGCTAAAGAGTAGGGGGATTCCTATGCTTGTTTTCATGGTGATGAAGTTTTTGAGGGGGGCGAAAGCCCTCCTTTTTCTTAATCTTCGTCTTTTGCAACACTAATCGTAAATAGAAATTAATAAATAAACACGATCACGTAGGTTTACTACGCGATATGCTGAGATAAAATTGAATTTAATGCATCTTGAAAAAAAATCCATCAGCTTGGCTTATAGAAAAATATGTCATTCTCAGACTTTAGTCTGGGAATCCAGAATCTATCACGATAGTGATATAATATAGATTATATATGCTCTGGATCCTCGAGCTATTCCAGCAAGCTGGGCTCGAGGGTAAGCTGGGCTCGAGGATGACACCCAACTTGTTGGGATTTGGTTTATATAATTTTACGAGATTGCAACGAAAATTGGAAATTTTCTCGCAATGACGAGTAAAGGCTAAAATAAATGAGATTTGACAAAATTGTGAAAATGTGATATTTTGATGGTGATAGTTTTTATTATTAATCCAAAAATTTATTGCGTATGGGACATTTTTTAATTGAAGTCAATGCGTGGCTGATGACTTTTGTGGCTTTTATACCATTTTGGCTGGGGATTACAATACCTTGGTTGATTACATGGTGGCTTTTACGAAAGTTAGAAAGTGTGTTTTGGGTGATTGTGAGCTGGGTAGTCTTTAATGTTTATCTTAGTGTGATAACAGTTTATTACATTATTGATTTGGTTAAAGATGTTGAAGTGAAGAATATTTTTCCAATTATATTGGTTCTTTTATTCTCTGCATTTTGCTCTCGTCATACATATGAGCATGCTGATAGCTGATAGGACTAAAATATTTATTATAATATTTTAGTCCTTTTTTATTACTCTGTTTCAGCATCTATTGATAGGGATTTGATGATTTCTTCGATATTTTGCTCAATTTCTGATTTATCTTTATCTAATAGTTCTGCTAATTCGTCATACATCGGTTCTCTTAATTTTTCTAATAAGATGTCTGAGATAACATCTTTTCTTAATTGTTCAAAATCTATATTACTTAAATCAGTATTGCGACCTTTGCCATCATATAATTCATCAAGAGGGTTAGCAAGAGGAGATTCTCCCTCTAATCCGTAACGATTTACATCATTATTTAGATAGGCTGTGCCATCAATTAGGCTTAGGATGTTTTCTGTAAAGCCATCAACAGTTCCTGCTTGTCTAGCATTAGCGATTGCATCACTTAAAATTAAATCATCTTGGGCATCGATATTTTGATTGGTATAATCAAGTGATTTTTTGATTCTAGTTAGAGTGTCTAACATTCCTCTTTCATAAGTTGGTTCAACAACTCTTTCAACAGAGGCTAGATTTGCTTTAAATTTTACTCTTTCTTCTTGACGATGGATGAAATCAATAGAGTTTTCTCTTTGTTGTGCTACATTTTCTCTTTGATTATATTCATTATTAATTATATCTAATTCATGAGGTGCAGGGAGTAGATTAGTATAAATTCTGGCAGTTGTTGTTGCAACACCAACACCTAAATCATTTGGGTAAAGTGATGATTGAACATCAAATGAACAATTATCCCTAACAGTTGTCTTAAATGATAGACCTGCTGCACCTTCTTCAATAGAGATAAAATCACCATTATAGAGTCTTGTACCATCAGCTTTATATAATTCACCATTATTAATATTGGTGATTTTGTAGAATTGTACTTCAGGTCCGTTATTTGCATTTCTGGTGATTATGATATTTTCACTAGTAAGTAAGGAGCCAATCGCATGTCCGTCTGTTACTTGTGGTGCCTCTGGGGTGAAGTCAATTGTTAGGGTTGCACTGTCAGAATTTGGACTAACATCAAGAGCTCCTGTGCCTGTGGCAGCGGTGATTGTGAATTGTCCAGAAATATCAGGGTCAATAATATCTAAAAATACTAGACCGTTTAGACCTTGTTCAATGGTAATAAATTCACCTTCACTAACCATAGTTGACATATCATCTAAGTAAACAGAACCGTTAGTGATGTTTGTGATTTGGAAATGGGTTACTTCCATACCATCAACTGGGTTTTTATTTACAATATAGCCTTCAACATTTGGATTGGCATTTAAGCTATCAATTGTAATTATAGGGGCAT
>DHQH01000039.1:6837-19114 GCA_002410125.1 Alphaproteobacteria bacterium UBA5343 | reverse complement strand
AGGGGCATCTGCTACTGGATTTATAGTGATGTTTGAAGTAACAACTGAGCCGCCAAGTCCAGAATCATCAGCAGTGACTGAGGCTTGAGCATTAAATGATCCATCTGTATAGTCATTTTCAAGAGATAGGAATTTTAAGCTAGTTGCTTGAGCAGCAGTAATAAATTGACCGTCAAAAATTTCAGTTGTTTCATTCCCTAAGAATAATCTACCATTTTGAATATCTGTGATTTTGAAATATGCAATCTCAGCTCCATCATTGGTATTACGGCTTAATACGATAGGGGTTGAGAATATGTCTTCATCTGCACTAGCATTGGTAATTGTTGGATCATCTGCAACTGGAATTATATGGATATTTGCTGTAATAACATCACCGCCAAGCCCTGAATCGCTATTACCTGTTGAAGCTTGGATGTTAAAAGTACCTGTTATAATCGAGTCAGCATCTGGTCTAAAAGTTAGACCTGCGGCACCTTGTAGTAAGGTAATAAAATCACCATTGTGAACTTGGGTTACTTGGTCTGCTAAATATAGACTACCATTTAGAATATTTGTTATTTTATAATGTGAAGTTTCTGACGTATCATGTGCATATTGAGTGATAATAATATCATTATTTGATATTGTATCTTCATAAGTAGTTGCATCGCTAACGGTTGGAGTATCAGCGGCAGGAACGATAGAGATATTACAAGTAGTATAATCTTGCCCTATATTTGATCCATCATCACCAATTGAAGCTCTGATATTAAATACACCTGTAACGGTGGTATCAGGGCTCGGCATCCACCTTAGTCCTAATGCACCTTGTTCTACAGTGATATAGGTTTCATTTTCAACCAAGGTTACACCATCTGCTAGATAGACACTGCCTTCTGTAACATCTGAGATATAAAAATGGGTTACATCTCCTACATCTGATGGATCTGGGAGTACGGTGATAAGGGTTGCACTCATAGTATCTTCAGTTGTTGTTGTGTTGTTAGCAATTGGAGGATCTAAACTTCTTATAACATTAATTAAAGCATCGTCTGTGTCTGCACTGAAGGCGGTACCTCTACCATTTGTGGTTACATTTACTTTGGTAGTGGCAGGTGAGTTATCTGATTGGTCCCATGCTCTAAAAGTTAGTTGTGCTGTACCATAAAATGAATTGATAGGTACAAAACGCAATTTTGTGAAATTATCTGCAGCAAGAAGCAAGGCTTGAGTTTCATCAACTGTTCCAACATCTGTCCAGGTTTGTCCGTTATTTGTTGAGTATTGCCATCCACCCTTAGTTGGATCTCCTGTGTCAATAATAGCAATACCTTGTTCTGGTCCATCAATATCTAAAATTACACCTTCTAAAATATCTTGGATTAAATCACCATCATTGTTGAGATCTATCTCGGATATGGTTGTAAATTCTGGGTCTACGGCACCGGTAATATTTGGGGCGGCATTAGAATATATTTTTGATACAAAGTAATCTGAAATACCATCTAAGGCACCTTGTTCTGGTGATTCTGTTGGAAATTCCATAGAAGAGGTTGTACCTAAGATGTATATATTAGAGTTTCCATCAGCAGCTATTGCAAAGCCTCTATCTTCATTCTCTCCACCAAGATATGATGCGAAAGTTAGTTCACCAAATTGGTTGTATCTTACTATTACGGCATCACCCATACCACCTGCAGTTGGTTGTATTCCATCAATTGTAGCAATTGTTCCCTCAGTATAACCTGTTGCAAAAATGTTATTTTCAGCATCAATTGAAACAGCTGTTAATCCGTCATTACCTTCGCCACCGAAATAGGTACTAAACATAATACCACCATCAGAATCAAGAGCGGTTACTACACCATCTAAATTACCGCTTAGTTCGGCATCAAAAGCATTTTTTGTTACATAGTCAGAAGATGCTGTTGTACCAACAATATAAGCTCGACCATCATCCGATACAGCAATCATTGAATTGCTACCAGTATCATCGTTATCACCACCAATATAGGTACTATATGCAACAGAGCCGTCAGCATTAAATTTGGTTACATATAAATCTTCACCGGCTTGGTTAACTTGTTGTTGATTTTTAGTTAGGAAGTTTAGAGATCCTGTTTGTCCTGCAACATAAAAGTTTCCACTTGCATCAACATCAACACCTAAACCTTTATCTTGTCCTGTACCACCAAGATATGATCCGTAAGTTAATTGCCCTAAATTATTAAATCTAGCAATATAGGCATCATCACCGCCTCGAGACGATGTGAATTGCGCACCAACTGTTGTTGTAAGGTTGGTGGAACTAGTTGTACCTGTGATATAAACATTACCGCCTGAGTCAATTGCAATATCACTTGAATCTGTATCGGCATCATTAGCACCATAGAATATACCATAATCTACAACACCAGAAGTGTCTAATCTGGCGATAAATGCATTATAAACAGATCCACCACCAGCAAGGCTTCCTGAGGTTACAGGAAAATCGGTTGAGTTGGTTTTACCTGTTACATATACTTCGCCAGTTGGGTCGATGGCAAGACCTGTGCCAAAATCATCACTAGCACCACCAAGATAGGTTGAGTATATAATTATACCATCTTTGTCGTATTTTGTTAGGAAGGCATCTTCAGAGCCAAGCCAAAGTTCTGATTGAACACCTGTTGATGTTGGAAAACCCGAACTATGAACTGAGCCTGTTACATAGATGTTACCATCATCATCTGTAGCAATATCACCACCGTTCCAAACCTCATCAGAATCTGAGCCTAAATATGTTGAATAGTGTAAAACTGGATCGATATATAATTTTTGAGAAGCATCATATTCACCAATATCAAAACCAAGATTATTGTCTTCTTTTATAATAAATGATGCATCAACATAAACTTTTTCTCCATTGATGATTTGATAAGCAATAGGGGCTCTTTGAGTAAGGGTGCCACTTGAAGTTTCAATTTGAAGGTTGCCATTTCCATCAATTGATAAATTATCAGCTCCATCTAAGTTTAGGGTAATTTGAGAGTAATCAGATCCGCTATCAACGATAAAGTCATATTCTAGCTTGCCTTCGTTACTACCATATAAAATCATATCAATACCATCATAGGTATTTTCATACATTACTTGTCCATAGTTATTTACATCGGTAATCCAATTTGCTTGATCTCCTATCATATAGTTACTTTTAGAATTAAGTAAATTAATACCTGTTGGGTCAATTATATCATTGCCTCCAACCCAATCCATTTTAAGAACAGAGCTGTCGCCAGTGTTTTGATTGGTTAGGGATAGGTAAGTGCCATCGTCAGTAATAAAGATTGTGTAGTTTTCACCTCTTGCTATATAGTTTACTTCTTCGGCAAATTGTCCTTGGTTTTGTTCAAAAATCATTGAAGAACTATTATATAGATCATCTTTTAGGGTTGATACACTAGATGTTGCTAATGGAGTAATATGATCTGAATGATCGTTATCTGTTGTATCGTTATGATTTGGGTCTTGATTGTCGTGATTATCTAATGTGTCCATAACAGTATCTACTGCTGCGGCATCAAACATAATTCTTGGTTCTAAAGCGATGGCTTTATTGTTTATTTTCAGTGATTTCATAATAAATCCCTAGTTATTGACAATAATTGCTTATTATTATCATCTATATTACTTAAAAAAAGATTTAAGAGCTAGGGTATTTTGTGGTCTTGTGAGTTAAAATTTACTAGATGAGTTTAACTTGTGTGTAATTTTGTGATTAGTATTAATTATTATTGATAGGTATCTTATTATTATCGTAATAGAATGTGGATGAGGTTTTAATGTATATTAGTGTTTTTGATATTTTTTCAGTAGGGGTTGGTCCTTCTAGTTCTCATACGGTTGGGCCAATGATGGCTGCTAGGAGGTATTTATTAAAACTAAAAGAAAAATGCTCTTTTGATAAGGTGGCTAAGGTAGATGTTTTTTTATATGGCTCTTTAGGGTTAACAGGAGAAGGTCATGGTACTATTAGAGCTGTTGTATTAGGTCTAATGGGGGTGACTGCTGAGAATATGGATATAAATGAGCCTTATATAATGGCAGTTGAGCGAGATAAGAAAATATCTTTGTTATCAGAGCATGTGATAGATTTTAACATAGAAGAAAATGTGATTTTAGTGAAAGAAACTTTCTTAAAAGAACATGCAAATGGTATGATATTGAAGTCTTATAATGAGAAAGGTGAAGTATTGTTTGAGGATAGTTATTTTTCAATAGGTGGAGGTTTTGTTTTATCAAAAGAGGAATTTTATAATTCAAAGATAATTGATAATATTGATAAAAAAATACCTTATTCTTTTAAGAGTGCTGAAGAATTATTAGAGATTGTTGATGAAAATAATATGTCCATAGCTGAATTAGTGTTGCAAAATGAGTTAGCTATAAGTAATGATATAGATGAGATATATGACAGGCTTGATTATGTTAAATCTATATTAGATGAATCAATAGATGAGGGAATTAAAAAAGAAGGTATCTTACCTGGAGGGCTTGATATTGAGAGAAGGGCTCCTGTCATTTATAAAGAGATTAAAAGAAGATTTGAAGATAATTATAATGATCCTTTGTTGATTGTTGATTGGGTGAATTTATGGAGTTTTGCTGTGGCAGAAGAAAACGCTGCAGGAGGTAGAGTGGTGACTGCTCCTACTAATGGTTCGGCAGGAGTTATTCCATCAGTTATTAGATATTTTGAAAAATATGCAGTCAAAAGTAATATGATGGATATAGAAAAGGCTATTAGAGATTTTATATTAACTGCTAGTGCGATAGCGAATCTTTATAAGAATAATGCTTCAATTGCAGGGGCTGAAGTTGGTTGTCAGGGTGAAATTGGTGTTGCTTGTTCTATGGCAGCTGGTGGGCTTGTGGCTGCAATGGGAGGTTCACCGTTTCAGATAGAAAATGCAGCAGAGATTGCGATGGAGCATAATTTGGGGTTAACATGTGATCCAATTAAAGGTTTGGTGCAAATTCCATGTATTGAGCGAAATGCTTTTGGATCTTTAAAAGCTATAAA
Source organism: Alphaproteobacteria bacterium UBA5343 (assembly GCA_002410125.1). GTDB lineage: Bacteria > Pseudomonadota > Alphaproteobacteria > RF32 > UBA5343 > UBA5343. Next base: position 14,070 of record DHQH01000039.1, on the reverse strand, counting down.
TGCGGCTAGAATTGCACTTAAAAGTGATGGTAAACATTTTGTATCTCTTGATAAGGTTATAAAAACGATGTATCAAACAGGTAAAGATATGAAATCAACCTATAAAGAAACCTCTCTTGGTGGTTTGGCTGTGAATGTGGTTGATTGTTAAAAGATAAGGAGTAAATAAGGTGAGCAAATTATTGAAGGGTGATATTTCGCTGGTTAAGACTTTTTGGGTTTATGGTGTTGGAGGGATGGCTGTTTTATTCTTTTTTATGAATCAAGCCTATAAGTTTGTAGAAACTGTTTCTAATGGTTATACTATAGAGCAAGTGGTTGAGTTATATAATAATCCAGCAGATATGAATCCGGAGTTTTTTAATGCATCATTGTTATATTTTGCAATTATGATTATTACAACCATATATTCTTTAATTATGAATGTGGCTGTTTGGAGAAGTTCTGCGAAATATGATGGGGCAGTGATATTTAGATATGGTGCAAGGATATTAATTTTGTTAGGATTCTTTGATGCAATGACTGGGATATAAAAAAGGAGGTTTTGAACCTCCTTTGTTTTGTTGTTTTGGTTTGGTCGTTATTTTTGATACATTTTTACAATAATATCAGGGTTATCAACTTCACCATTTCTATAGGATGCACCTTTTTTTATGTTATCAACTAATTCCATACCTTTTATAACTCTGCCAAAAACAGTATATTGTCCATCTAAGAAGTTTGAATCTTCAAAGCAGATGAAGAATTGGCTGTCAGCACTATTTGGATTTTGAGCTCTTGCCATTGATACTGTGCCTCTTTTGTGCGGAGTGTTTGAAAACTCAGCTTTGATATTCTGACCAGATCCACCAGTTCCGTTACCAAGAGGGTCTCCAGTTTGAGCCATAAAGCCTTCAATTACTCTGTGGAATTTTAATCCATCATAGAATTTTTGACTTACTAATTCTTTAATTCTTTTTACATGATTAGGGGCAATTTCTGGTAGTAATTCAATTTCTACTATACCATCTTTTAACTCCATATATACGATATTATTATCAGTGTTTTGTGCTTTGGTTGGAGTAGTGAAAGATATAAATGCAAACAATCCTGCAAATAATTTTTTAAGCTTTTTCATTTAGTTATCCTTATTTGTTAAGTTCTTTGATTAAGTTGTCTGATAGTAGATTTAGTCTTTTTGCTATTTCTATATAGACTTCTGGTTTGTTGGTTTTGTTTTTAGATTTTTCTAAATTCTTTTTGGTTTTTAAATCCCATATATGGCAATTATCAGGTGAGATTTCATCAGCCAATACAATTTGGACTTCACCATTTTCGTGATATAATCTACCAAATTCTAACTTAAAGTCGATTAGTCTTAAGCCTAACCCTAAGAAAAGACCTGTAAGAAAATCATTTACTCTTAAGGTTAGTCTCATAATTTCATCTAATTCTTCTGGACTGGCCCAAGCAAAAGCTGTGATTTGTTCTTCTGAAACAATCGGAGTTTTTAAATCTTCACTTTTATAGCGATACTCAACAATAGTTCTTGGAAGAGGGGCACCTTCTGGAATCTTTAATACATCAGTGATATTACCAGAGGCATAATTGTTTAATCTTACTTCAATAGGGATAATGTCAACTTCATGGATTAACTGTTCTCTAGCAGATATCCTTCTGATAAAATGATTAGGAATACCAATTTCTGATAGCTTCATCATAATATCTTCAGAAAATCTATTGCAAATTATCCCTTTGTTTTTAATTACTTTATTTTTACTTTTATCCTTGGCATTAATATCATCTTTGAAGTGAATTACCAATGTTTCAGGTTCGGTCCCCTCGTAGAGGATTTTAGTCTTGCCATCAAATAACATTCTTCTTTCTGTTGTCATATCGATATTTCCATTTGCTTTATTTATATAAATATGCTTAATAATACAGTTGAAAGATTAAAAATTGATTTAAGGAAATATGAATGAAAAAATTGATTTTATTTTTAATGATTGTATTGATTGCAGCCTGCACATTAGGTGGGAGAAGTGACCAAAGATTGTCTAAGTATACTAATGCGGCAGAGATGATGGGTGAGTATTAAAAAAAACTTCGTCTTTCGCACGAAATCTTCGCCTTTTTCACCAAATCACATCATCTTCATCGATAAATTACAAGACCCAAGTACTATTTGTACTAGGGTTTCTAATTTCCTTGAAGCTAATGCACCTTGTCAAAAAATTCTTCAGATTTAATTATTCATTTTTTGCACTACTAATTGTAAACAGCACAAAATCCTTCAGATTAAATCTTTGCCTTTTTCCTTAAATTTGATGCACCTTGTCAAAAAAATTCAGACCCAACTTGTTGGATATTATATTCATAAAATAAAACCCCATTAGATGGGGTTTTTGTATTTGAGGTTTAGATGAATTTAAGCTGTAATGCCGGTTCTTCTCATAAAGTCTGGAACTAAGCCATCAAAGCTGTTAGCTTTTTCTTGATCTGGGGTGAGTTCGTTTAGATCTGTTGGAATTACTGTTTGAATAATTTCTTCTTCCACTTTAGCTTTTACTTCTTTGTTTTCTTTTTTCTTTGGTGTTTTTTTAGCTTTTGTTGGTTTTTCTTCTTTTGTAGTTTTTTTCTGTAATTCTATAGCAACAGGTTTTTCTTCTGGAATTTCAAAATAACCTTTTTTGCTTGATTTAACTCTAATAGTTAGAGGTTCATTTAATAATTCTTTTTGTAAGTTATCAATTTCTTTTGATTTTCTGCTAGTATAAATTACTGTTTGTTTTTCTTTTGGTAATAAATCTATAGCTTTTTCTAAATCTGCAAATTTCTTTTGTTTTTTGATTTCATTAATATCATCAATGATTAAAATACTAATTCTTCTTACATCTACACCATTTTGGGCACAAATTTCTAAGAATAAATCTGGAGATGAGATAATCACATTTGCAGGTTTGTGATAATGTCTTTTATTTCTTGCATGATAAGCACTATAGTCAACAAATCTTTCAGATACTACGATTGCATCTTTGCTAGATGGAGTTAAGATAAGTACTGTATTTTTTTTGCTTCTATCATTAACAATATCAATTAGTGGGAAGATATAAGATAGAGTTTTACCACATCCAGAAGGTGATGTGATTGATAAATCTTTACCTTGTAAAATAGCCGGTATTACTTGTTGTTGTATTTCTGATGGAATAAAAATATCTTGCTCATATACAGCTTTTATTGTTTTTTTACTTAATCCTAAATCTTCAAATGACATTGTTAAATTCTTTCTTTTTTTATTGTTGTAATGATTGGTTTTTACTATAGAATATTATTTACCACTGTCAATTAAAATAATAGGTAACAAAATGATTATAGATGAAAAAAATTCTTGTTTGGTAGTAATTGATGTTCAAGATAGGCTGGTGCCTGTGATGGATAATCCAAGAGATGTGATTAATAATACTGCAAGTCTGGTTAGTGTGTTTGGTATTTTGGATTTGCCGGTGATTAGCACATTACAAAACCCAGATAGACTTGGTGAGTTTATTGTGGATGTTAGGTTAGCATTAGATGAATATAGTGAAAAGACTGGTAAAGATGTTGTAAGAGTCGAGAAATCTAGTTTTTCTTGTCTTGAAAACAATGATTTTAAGGTGGAGCTAGAAAAATCATCTAAAAAGCAGGTTGTTTTATGTGGGGTTGAGGCTCATATTTGTGTTCTACAAACTGCATTAGACTTAGTAAAAGTAGGATATGAAGTTTATGTAGTTGCTGATGCTTGTAGTTCTAGAGAAAAATATAATGAGATGATTGCCTATCAAAGAATGAGTGAAGAGGGGGTGAAGATAGTTACTAAAGAGATGGTGATGTTTGAGCTTGTTGGGGATTATAATCATACAGCCTTTAAAGAAATCCAAAGTAAGGTTAGGTAACTTGTCATACTCGAGCCCAATTTATTGGAATAGCTCGGGTATCCAGAAAATATAGAAACGTGAATTTATGATAGTTTGTTTTAATTGAATCGCTAAAGCGATAGATCTGGATCCCCGAAATTGAAAATTTCGAGGATGACATTATGGAAATAATTATTTATTCAGTTCTTTTTCGACCATGTTGTTTCTAAGGCGGTAGGTGCCAGGGATTTCTTTTCCGAGTAATGGTTGCAAGAATAATTTATATTTATCAGTCACATTGTTACCATCTTTATTGATGAAATGGTCTGGCATAGTGTTGATTTTATCTACGATATTATGTAGAGGGATTAAGTGATACTCGACAGAATATAAGCCAGTTCTTTGAATAGCTATTGAGCCATTTTTATCGCCCCAAATTGCAAAATGAACTGCTTTTTCGCCAATTTCACGAGCTTCATAACTATCAACTTCTGAAACACAACCAACAAAAGCTCTTTGTAAATATCCTAATACATCAGATCTTACTTCATTGATTTCCAAATTTTCTCTGATAGTGTAGTTTAAGAAACCACCCAACATTGAAGTTGGTGATAATTGAAGTTTATTATCAATGTTTTTGCTGATTTCTTTTATGAATGAGCGACCGTTTTTATCTTTGATTCCTTCGCTAACAGCAACAATACAACGGTTATGCTTTTTATATACTTTTTCAACATCAGTTACAAATTTATGAGTTGAAAATTCTCTTTCTGGTAAATAAATCAAATGAGGTCCATCATCAGGATATGATTGACTCATAGATGACGCTGCGGTTAAGAAGCCAGAGTTTCGACCGGATACAATGATGAGGTTAATTCCGCCATAGGCCCAATTGTCACGGTTAATCCCCATAAAGGCTTGAGCTACAAATTTTGCAGCAGAGGCAAATCCTGGAACATGGTCATTTAAGGCAAGGTCATTATCAATTGATTTTGGAATATGAATACATCTTAGTGGGTAGCCAACTTCGCTTGCTAGTTTTGATAGCTTTTCTAAAGTTCTAACACTACCAACTCCACCAATATAAAAGAAACAAGTAATTTTATGAGCTTGTAATACTTTTAGAACCTCTTCAATATATTTATCATCAGCATTATCATTAGTAGTACCAAGAGCAGAAGAGGGCGTTTTAGCAATATTTTCTATGTTATTAGTAGTTTCTGCAGAGAGATTTACAAACTCTTCATTGATAATTCCACGGATACCCTTAATAGCTCCATATACACGATCTATTTCTTTGAACTTTTTAGCCTCACTGATTATTCCTGCCATTGATTGATTCATTACAGCAGTGGGGCGGCCGGATTGGGCTATTAGGATTCTGTGATTCATGGTATCCTCCATTTGTCTTCGTCTTTTTAGTTGATTCTATGGATATCTAATACAGAATTTACGAATATTTTGCTCAAGTCATTTACTGACTTGTAAAATCAATCACAAAATTTCTTAATTCCTATTATCTATCTCATATAATACAATTAAAATATTTATATAAATATACTAATGTTTATACAATTGTAATAAGGATTTATTAAAAATACTATAAGATTTTTGAATCGCTAAAGCGATAGATCTGGATCCCCGAGCAACACAATTTATTGTGATGGCTCGAGGATGACAATGTGTTTAATTACTCTCTTTAGTTTTGCTAAATGTCATATCTGGGAAGTCTTCCTCAGCTTTGTTTAAGTGCCAAGCATTTCTTGCTAAGAATACTGTGCTGCCGTCATGATCTTCTGCAATTGTCATTTTATTAGCATCAGAGAATTTTTTCATCAATAAGTTATCATCGCTACCAACCCATCTAGCTGTGAAATATTGAGTTGTTTCAAATAATACTTCAACATCAAATTCGTTTTTAATTCTATCTGCCATAACATCAAATTGAAGAACCCCAACAGCACCAACAACCCAGTCTGAACCAAACATAGTTTTAAACACACTAGCTCCACCTTCTTCAGCTATTTGTTGAAGGGCTTTGCCTAAGTGTTTTGCTTTTAAAGGATCTTTTGGTCTTACATTTTTTAGAATTTCTGGAGCAAAAGATGGAATACCTGTGAAATTAATTGTTTCACCTTCAGTTAAACTATCACCAATTCTTAAATTGCCATGGTTTGGAATACCAATAATATCGCCTGCAAATGCTTCTTCTGCAAGTTCTCTATCTTGAGCTAAAAACATTACAGGGGTTGCAACTTTGATTGGTTTGTTAGTTCTTGAGTGAACAAGTTTCATACCTCGTTTGAAATGTCCAGAGCAAATTCTTACAAAAGCAATTCTGTCGCGATGTTTTGGGTCCATATTAGCTTGGATTTTGAATACGAAAGCGCTTACTTTTTTCTCATCTGGGCTAATTTCTCTTTGTTTTGATGGTTGAGGTCTTGGAGTCGGTGCATTTTTTACCAAGCCATCTAAAAGTTCTTTTACACCAAAATTATTAATAGCACTACCAAAGAAAATAGGGGTTAGAGTGCCTTGTAAATATTCTTCTATATTAAATGGAGGGCATAACTCTTTTACCATTTCAACATCTTCTCTTAGTTTTTCTACTAAATCTGCTGGTAAAAGTTCATCTAGCTTTTCATCATTAATTCCATTAACAGTTTCTACAATGTCATTAATCTTAGATTTATCACCAGTTTTAGACATTAAAATAACTCTATCATTTAATATGTCATAACATCCCTTAAATTCTTTACCAGAGCCAATTGGCCAAGTAGCAGGAGTAACATCAAGAGCTAAAGTTTTTTCAATATCATCTAGCAATGTGAATGGATCTTGTCCTTCACGATCCATTTTATTGATAAATGTTGTAATTGGAATATCTCTTAATCTACATACTTCAAATAATTTTTTAGTTTGGGTTTCAATACCCTTAGCAGTATCAATTACCATAATTGCGGAATCAACAGCAGTTAAAACCCTATAAGTATCTTCAGAGAAATCTTCGTGGCCTGGAGTATCAAGTAAGTTAAAGTTGATATCTGAATAAATAAAAGACATAACAGATGATGCAACAGAGATACCTCTTTCTTGCTCAACTTTCATCCAATCTGAAGTTGCTCTTCTTCTATCGCCTTTAGCTTTAACCGCACCAGCTTGCTGAATAGCCCCCCCAAATAACAATAATTTTTCTGTTAATGTGGTTTTACCAGCGTCGGGGTGGGATATGATGGCAAAAGTTTTCCTCGTTTGTTTGGTGTTCATCGTCTTTTTCCTCAAATCACATTAATTACTACAGTCTCTAAAAATTCATGTAGTAACTTGCTACACTAGAATTTTTCTCGCTTTGTAATTAATG
>DHQH01000039.1:6222-6577 GCA_002410125.1 Alphaproteobacteria bacterium UBA5343 | reverse complement strand
TGTGATTTGAGAAAAAATCCTTCAGAACCAATTTGTGTGTTTTTATCTTTTATCCTTATAAAATCTATCAGACCCATTTAATGGGTAAAATAAAAGCTAATCGGTTTTGATTAGCTTTTATAGTGTTTGTGATGAAATTTCAAGTTTTAATTATTTAATTAGTAACTTTGGTTGTGTTAAGTTGTTAGTGCCGATTTTGATTAGCTTTTCAATAACTAAACTCTCTTTGGCTCTTTCTTGCTCTGTGATAAGTCCTAATTTATAAAATACTTCTAACTTTCTAACAGCTTGAGCAGCTTGTAATAGATCTGTTGGAGGATTTATTGGTTCTGCTCGCTCAAGAGATTCTAAAGGA
>DHQH01000039.1:457-6041 GCA_002410125.1 Alphaproteobacteria bacterium UBA5343 | reverse complement strand
GCTCAAGAGATTCTAAAGGGAGGATTGCATCAATGATTAAGTTTCGCTCTGATGCATATTCTCTTGTTGTAATAGATCTAATTTCAAGTGCTGTTTTTAATGCTTGTAATCTATCAAGAATTACTTCAGTTGCTGGAACTGGGTTTCTAAGTCCAATTGCAGATGGTTTGTTAGTTTGTGGAAGTAGGGCACCAATATTAGCATTTCTTCTTGATAAGAATTCTTTTTTAGTAATGAGTCCGGCTTCTGATAATTTATTAAATGTTAAAAATCTAGACATTATAAATCTTTCGCCATCGTCAAATAGATTTGATTCAATATCTGATGAAATTGGAGAAACTTGTTTGGTTATAGTAGATGTGATTGGGTTGGTTACTGTCGTGGTTAAGTTAATGTTTGGTTTGAAGTCTTCACTGACATTAAAAGTTTTTTCACCAGTTTTTTTATTATTTAAAACGATAGTGCTTTGTTGAACATCTAACATTTTCATTCTTTGGCGAGCTGTATTATAAATAGGATCGGCTGATGTTCTTTTTAGAGAACCTAAAATTGTCATTTCATCTGCATTGTCTAACATTAAGTCTTCATAATATTGTCTAGCTCTGTTTGGACGACCTGTTTGTTCATAAATAATCGCACCGATTAATAAGGCATAAGATTGTTTAGGGTTTTTAGCAAGAGCTGACCTTACATGTTGTTCTGCTTCTGCAAGATTACCTTTAAAGAATGCAAGTATTGCTTTATCGGCTTCTGCGGCACCTTTTGTACCGTAGTTTACTTTTGGATCCCAAGAATAAGTGCTGTATTCTTCATCTTGCATATCGTCATTATAATCAGAATATGCTTGTAATCCTTGAAGGATAGAACATGATGATAAGAAAAGGGTAACTGATAAGATTGTCAGTATTGTTTTATATGATTTATTAGCTAACAACTCTAATTCTCCATTAATTTTATACTAGTATTTTACTATATTATTTATGAAATAATTAATATTTCAATAATTATGTGTGATTTATTCAATTAATATGAGGTATTTGATGGTAGATTTTGATAAAATTTAAAAAAAATGAAAAAAATGTAAAAAAAAGTCTTGCATTTTTTTGTGTAACAATATATTTCATTATCTAACATTGAACAAGCGGGTGTGGTGAAATTGGTAGACACGCTTGACTTAGGATCAAGTGCCGAAAGGCGTGGGAGTTCGAGTCTCTTCACCCGCACCACCTTATTTCAAGGTGGTGTTTTTTTTATTTATAACAGTGAAAAAGAGAAAAAAATGAAAGTTACAGAATCAAAAAATGACGGTTTAGTTAGGGAATATAAAATCGTTGTTCCTGCAAAAGATATTGAATCTCAAATTGATGCAAAATTAAACGAAATCCAAAAAACTATTAAACTTCCTGGTTTTAGACCGGGTAAAGCACCTAAAAATATGATTAAGTCTAAGTATCAGGCTTCTATTATGGGTGAAGTTTTAGATGAGGCAGTTAGAAATAGTGCTAATAAAGTAATTGAAGATAAAAAATTACAACCTGCTATGCAACCACAAATCAATATTGAAAAATTTGATGATGGTAAAGATTTAGAGATTAAGATGGATATGGAAGTTTTACCAGAGGTTGGTAAAGTTGATTTCTCTGATATTAAATTAGAAAAATTAGTTGCTGAAGTTCCTGAAGAAGAAGTTACAAAAGCTCTTGAATATCTTTCAAGCCAAAGAAAAGATTCAAAACCTGTTAAAACAAAAAGAAAATCTAAAAATGGTGATATTACTGTGATTGATTTTGAAGGTTTTGTTGACGGTGAAGCTTTCCCAGGTGGTAAAGGTACGGATTATCCGTTAGAACTTGGTTCAAATTCTTTTATTCCTGGTTTTGAAGAGCAGTTAGTTGGTAAAAATATAGGTGAAGAAATAGATGTTAATGTTCCTTTCCCTAAAGAATATCATGCTAAAGAACTTGCTGGTAAAGATGCTTTATTTAAAGTAACTGTAAAAGAACTTAAAGAAGTTATTCCTGTTGAGATTAATGATGAGTTTGCTAAATCTATGGGTGAAGAAAACCTTGAAACATTGAAAGCTACTATTAAAACAAGAATTAATAGTGATCATGAGCAAGCATCTAAAATGAAATTAAAAAGAACACTTCTTGATTCTTTAGATTCTAAGGCTGATTTTGAAGTTCCTAATTGCTTGGTTGATGCTGAATATCAACAAATTATGAGCCAATATGAACAAGCTGAAAAATCTGGTCAATTAACTGAAGAAGAAAAAGACAAATCTAAAAAAGACTTAGAAAAAGAGTATAAAGAGTTGTCAGTTAGAAGAGTTAAACTTGGTATTTTATTATCAGAAGTTGGCAAAACAGAAAAATTAGAAATTAAACAAGAAGATATTAATGGAGCTATCATGAAAGAAGCTCAAAGATATCCTGGACAAGAAAAGGCTGTGTTTGATTTCTATCTTAAAAATAAAGAAGCTGTTGAACAACTTAAAGGTCCAATCTTTGAAGAAAAAGTTGTTGATTTTATTTTAGGTCAAGCTCAAGTTACAGATAAAAAAGTAAGTGTTGACGATTTATATAAAGAAGAAACTACAACACCTAAAAAGAAAAAATCTGCAGCTAAGAAATCTACAACAGCTAAGAAAGCAGATGGCGAAAAGAAAGCTCCTGCAAAGAAGAAAGCTACAGCTAAAAAAGCTGAAAAGTAGTTTTTAAGTAGATTGATAAAATTAAGCCGTCCATTGTATTATGGACGGTTTTTTTATCTTCGTCTTTTTTCTCAAATCACATCAATTACTACAGTTTCTAAAAATTCATGTAGTACAGGGCTACACTAGAATTTTTCTCGCTTTGTAATTAATGCACCTTGAAAAAAACTCATCAGATGCAGTATCTGGTTCTTTTTAATAGGGTGGTGGATTATGTGGATTTTATGTTTGCATTTTGTCTAATGTTGTAATAGTTTGAAATAGCTTAACAAAAATTCTATTTTATTATGAAAAAACATGTTGCTGAAGCCCGAGGGCTCACGGTTGTGGTTATGGGGATGTGTGCTATTTTCCTCGTTTATTTCGAGGGGCAGATAGCTGATTGGCCCGTAACAAGGGAAGAGTTTAGTTTAAATACTCTTCATCTATTTAGGATAGAAAATATCCTTCTATCCTGTGCGATTTTTTATTCTTCTCTTCGTTTATTCTTTCCTGTGGGAAAGATTGAGGAGGTTGGTGAAAAGTTATTGACCCTTACAGCGAGATGGTCGCTGATTTTTGGGTTAGGAACAGGTGCTTTTTCTCTATATTTGCTGATGTTTCAGCAAGGTGTAGGGGGATTTGATGCTCAATTAGGCATGGTATATCTTAATATGCTGTGGCCGATGTCTATTATTTTATTAATCTCTGCACTTATATTTGGTGTGTGGGGAGTTTGTCGGTCGTTTTGCAATCTCAAATTTGAGATTGAATTTGAAGCTGCGGATTACCAAATGGGGTTGTAAGATCTCATAAGAAAATAAGAGGGTGGGGTAGTTAATACCCCACCTTTTTTTGTGCCTTCGTCTTTTGCACGACTAATCGTTATTTTGCGAATAATAAAAAATTCATGTAAGAATTGCTACACTAAAATTTTTTATTTTCTTAAATAACTTCTATTCGCACAAAATCCTTCAGACAATAGTTTATTGGGTGATTCACCATTAGTAAAAAATATTAGACTCTTTCTATGTAAGGTATATAATTAAGTAAATTTTATATTGGATAGAGGAATAGAGTTATGAAAAGGTTTACAGATGCTATTAGAACGGCTGTAGAAAATAAAAATTGGTATGGGGCTTTAATGATTGCTCTAACTATGCCTGATATTTGTGGGAAGTTAGAAAACCCTAAATTAAATTCAAAGACTAGGTCAATTAAGTGGTTTAAAACATGGATGGAATCTGTTTATATAGTTACAGGGTATGATAGAAAAAGAACTTTATTTTTATGTGGTGATGATTTTTATTCATTGAGGTGTAGTTTATTGCATCAAGGTGAAGATAATATTGAAGAGCAAAAAGCTAGAAAAATATTAAATAAATTTCATTTTATTACTCCTCCCTCAGGCAATAGTGTAATTCACCGTAATTATAATTCAACAAAACAAATATTGCAGTTGCAAGTTGATAAATTTTGTTATGAAATAATAAGAGCAGTTAACCAGTGGTCTATTCATATGTCTGATAAACCAGAAGTGCAAAAAAGAATTAATTCTTTAATGGTAATACATGATTCTAGTAATGGTGTGCTTTTATATTAAGACATTTTTATAGGTTAAGGTGGTGTGATAGTGGTTAGAAAAAATAAAAATATCTTTGTTGATTGTTTTTTACCTTTTGTTTAGTATATTAAGATAATAAAGTAATAATGTTTAATTTTGAGAAAGTTTTGTTCTATGTTTGATAAAAATCCATTAGAAGTTTATGATGGCTATTTGGTGCCAACAGTGGTTGAGAAAACATCAAGAGGTGAGAGATCTTTTGATATTTATTCTAGGTTATTAAAAGAAAGAATTATCTTTTTAACAGGTGAAGTAAATGACGAAGTATCTTCGCTCGTTTGTGCTCAATTGTTGTTTTTAGAATCAGAAAATCCAGATAAAGATATTTATTTTTATATCAATTCTCCTGGTGGGGTGGTTACTTCTGGTTTGGCTATGTATGATACAATGCAATATATCAAACCTGATGTGAATACTGTTTGTATTGGTCAGGCCGCTTCTATGGGGTCATTGCTTCTTGCTGGTGGTGCTGCGGGCAAGAGATATTCTTTGCCTAATTCTCGTATTATGATTCATCAACCATCGGGTGGTTTTAGAGGTCAGGCAACTGATATTGAAATTCATGCAAAAGAGATCTTATCTCTTAAACATAGATTAAATGAAATTTATGTAAAACATACTGGTAAAAAATTATCTGTGATTGAAGATGCTATGGAAAGAGATAATTTTATGACAGCGGAAATGGCAAAAGAATTTGGTCTTGTTGATGAGATTGTTGAAAATAGAGATGATGTAAAGAAATAGTTTAGGAATTTGTAAATGACAGAGAAAAAGACAACAAAAAAAGATAAAAGCAAAAGTAAAGATAAAGATAATACTCTTTATTGTTCTTTTTGTGGGAAAAGTCAGCATGAAGTTAAAAAGCTAATTGCGGGGCCGACTGTTTTTATTTGTGATGAATGTGTTGACTTATGTATGGATATCATCAATGAAGATTTGGGCGAGAAAGCTAAACTTGTAACTAAAGATGGTTTGCCAACTCCACAAGAAATCGTGAATTTCTTAGATGATTATGTGATTGGTCAAGCTGATGCTAAGAAATATCTGTCGGTTGCGGTTTATAATCACTATAAAAGACTTGATAGTAATAGAAATAAAAAAGCAGATGTCGAATTATCAAAATCTAATGTGCTTTTAATTGGTTCTACAGGTTCTGGTAAAACATTGTTGGCACAAACACTTGCTCGTATTTTGGATGTTCCATTTACAATTGCGGATGCGACAACCTTAACTGAGGCTGGTTACGTTGGTGAAGATGTTGAAAATAT
>DHQH01000039.1:0-154 GCA_002410125.1 Alphaproteobacteria bacterium UBA5343 | reverse complement strand
TTTCTCGTAAATCTGATAATCCTTCAATTACTCGTGATGTATCTGGTGAAGGTGTGCAACAAGCACTTCTTAAAATTATTGAAGGTACAATTGCTTCAGTTCCTCCGCAAGGTGGTAGAAAACACCCTCAACAAGAGTTTTTGCAGGTTGATAC
>DHQH01000081.1:8231-14754 GCA_002410125.1 Alphaproteobacteria bacterium UBA5343 | reverse complement strand
TGGAATTACCAGAGCTGAGGGTGAAGGATATTTTGGTACTAGGGCGGAGTTTGCTAAGGGACATAAATTTTCTTACCATATTACAAATTATGACCTTAATCATGATGGAAAGCAAGAAAAGCCAGCTTATTTCAAAGGAATCGTTAAGGATTATAAAATCACCATTGATAAAGCATCAACTAGAGATGATTATGTGGTTACTATATATGAAAAATCATTTTTTGGCTCTCTTAGTTTCTTGATGAATTTATTGTTCTTATATTTAATATTTATATTTTTAGCCTGCTTTGTAAAAAGTAAAAAGATTGATGGGTAGTTTGTGATGTATCTTTTATTAGCGATAATTTTCGGAGTTTTAATTTTAATGGCGATTGGTAAAGTATTTATGCCTTATATATTCTCATCAAATATTAAAGAGCATATTAGAGTACCAATATTTATTAATGTTTTATTTTCTTATGCCTTTTGGAAGGCTCTTAAAAAGACCTTTCAACAGGAATATAAAATTGCGAGCGATAATAGGATTTTATCAAAGCAGAAATTCAAATTAAAATCAATTATTAGAGTTAAGAAAAATGACTTTATCTGGGTTAAGCTAAAAGATGTTAAAGACATGTCTGGTGTTTTTGGGTTTGCTAATAGCATAATGAAGAGCAAAGCTAAATTTGTGATAGCGGCGATCTTATCACTGGGTATTTGGATTTTTGGTGGGTTTTACTTATTAGATAAAACTGTGTTTGTAGAAGAAGCCTCTATAGTTGCGGCTGATAATAGTGAGATAAAAGACGAGCTACAAAAACAAGTTGATGAGTTTATTTCAAAAGCTGATAAATTTGCAGCAGAAAATGATTATGAAAATGCTATTAAAACCTATTATGATTTATTTGAGAAAATTGATAAATCAAATGATGATGGGGTAGTGTTTTCTATGCTAGGTGAGCTGATGGTGAAGAGTAATAACGGTATTGTTAGTGCGGAGGCTCAAAGGCAGTTTGATAAAGCGATGAGATTACTTAAATTTGATGAGAGATCCGTTTATTATACAGCGATTTCTCGTATGCAGGCGAAAAAATATGAGCAAGCAATTGGAATTTGGAAATATCTAATCAGTCGTGTTGATGAGAGCTCAAAATGGCATAATATTAGTAAATATAGAATCGAAAATATTGCTGATTATACAGGGATTAATAAAGATAAAGTCAAAGAACTAGACCCAACAAAATCAATGATTATTATGAGAATACCTAACTAGTTGGGATGGGTGTGATACACTATAAAAAGAGGATAGATTATGAAAGTTATTAAACCACCAAGATTAAAAGCTGGAGATACAGTAGGAATTATCGCCCCATCAAAAGCACCTTATACTAGGCATCAAGAGAGAATAAATCAAGGGAAAGATTTTCTTGAATCAATAGGACTTAAAGTAAAAATGGGCAATAACCTGTATAAAAGCCACTACTTCAAAGGTGCTAGCATTGAAGAAAGATTAGAAGATATTCATGATTTTTATAAAGACCCTGAAGTAAAAATGATAATGATGGTTTGTGGTGGGGTTGGTTGTGACTTTATGGTGCATAAACTTGATTATAAATTAATTGAACAAAATCCTAAAATATTTTGTGGAATGAGTGATGGTAATTCTCTAGCTGTTCCTATATTCCAAAAAACAGGAATTATCACATATTATGGTATTGATTTAACAGGAACATTGGGTAACAAAATAAATGAAGTAACAAAACAAAACTTCATTGATACTTTTTTTGAAGGTAAACCTAAAATCTTAGAGAATAGAAATATGAATTTCCATAAATGGGATGAGAGAATGGAGCTTCCTAAATATGAAGGATGGCAATGCATTAGAAAAGGCAAAGCTAGCGGAGAGTTAATGGGGGGTATTTTACATTATTTGCCAGATTTATCTTATAGTGTTTTTCCGATTGATTATAAAAATAAAATCTTATTCTTTGAAGGAACTAAAGACTTAAACCATAGTATGAAAAACTTACTAACTCTTAAAAATAAAGGTATCTTTAGTGAAATATCAGGAATGATAATTGGTTATTTCAATAGCATTAAAGACCAGATGACGATTAGTGATATGATTGCTGAACTAACAAAAGAATATGATTTTCCTATTATACAAATTGGAGAGTTAGGACATTGTGTAGAAAATTATAGCTTCCCTATTGGTTGTAAGGCAACAATTGATACGGAGAAGATGAGTATTACTATTGATGAAGGAACTGTTAGTTAGGAGATAGTAAGATGGTTGAGATATTGAAAGCTAAGGAAAAGGATTTAACTGCTGCATTTAAAATATTAGAAGAATCTATAGAATATCACAAATCAAGAATTCCTGATTTGTTTGTAGAAAATAAGCTAGAGATAATAACAAATGCAATAACAGAAGATTTAGATAATAATGAGTATATAATACTTGTTGCGAAAGATAGGGAGCAGGTTGTCGGAGTTATATATGGTGGGATTAGGCAAAGAGGTGCTCATTATAAAAACAGAGATGCTATGTATGTTTTTGAGTTAGCTGTGAGACAAGAGAATAAAAAGCAAGGCATTGGCAAGATGTTATATTCTGAGTTTAAGAATGAAACAAAAAAACTAGGAATAGAAGATATTGAATTAAATGTTTATAATGGTAATGTTAATGCTATAGAATTTTATAAGCATTTAGGGTTAGAAATGCTTTGCTCTAGAATGATAGATAAAGCTTAGAAATATATATATATATATATATATATATATATTATCAAAAACTGTCATTGCGAGAAAATTTACAATTTTCGTGGCAATCTCTATTGGTTAATGGAGGGTATTGTATAAGTCATTCCAATTAGAATTGTTTTTATTTATTAAATCTTCTTTTTTCTTTCTGGAACCTGCTTTGATTTGCTTTTCTCTTAATATTGCATTTTCTGCATCGTCATAAATTTCAAAATATACCAGTTTGGTTAATTTATATTTTTTTGAAAAACCATCTACTAATTTATTCTTATGTTCATATATTCTTCTGATTAGATTATTAGTTACACCAGTATATAGAACTCTGTGATTCTTATTTGTTATAATATAAACATAATATTGTTGTCTCATGTGATTTTCCTATTGGAGATTGCCGCGTCATTTCATTCCTCGCAATGACGGAACAAGGAATTATTTTTTAGTAGCGATGAGGATGGTTCTGTCATCCTTAGTCTTGGTTGATTTATATTTAAGAAATTTATTAGGGTCTGTTTTTTCTACAGTTTGATAACTGTCTTCCCAATATTTGATTTTACCAATCTTTTCTGGTTGAGCCATATATCCGTCAGTAAATAACTCAACGATCTTTATTTCATCTAAAGAGAATTCATAGATTTTAATAAATTTTTCTGGAACTGATATACCGTCTAGCATACCATAACCAAGAGGATGACTTTCATTATTAGTATAAGTTAATTGCCTTTTTAATAATGGTAAGATAAATTCACGGCTATTTTCAATATCACCTGTCTTATTGATATATTCTGCCCTAATGCCAGAGAGTAAATAATCAACGGTCTTTTCTTGATAATAAGAAATTCCATCAATTCTAAAACCGCTATCACCTACTAAAGTTACAATAATTTTATTATCTATAATTCTAAGACAAACTATAGTGGCATAAAATCTATAATTCACATCTTTTAAGGCTTGAGTATTTATTTTCTCATATAGTTTTGAGGCTTTTTTATTGAGATGTCCTATTAACTCAAAACCGTTTAGATCTGTGTTTAAACATTCTTCAACAACTAATCTTGAGAGAAGGTATCCACCTGTTTTACCATCATATAACTGTCCTGATTTATCAGTTGCACCGTCAGATATAACAATTGTATTATCATTATAACCATAAAAATCTTCATTTCCTTTATCGGAATTTTTTGCTTCTGAGAATGCTTCTATGTCAAAAATCATTTTTATTTCTTGTCGATTGAGTAGCCTGATGCTCGAACGGTGCGAATATAATCTGGTTTTCCGCTTTCATTAAGAGCTTTTCTAAGTCTTCTTACATGCACATCAACGGTTCTGGCTTCAACATAGATGTTTTCACCCCAAACAGCTTTTAACAATTCTTCTCTTGGGAATACCACACCTGGTTGCTCCATTAAGAAACGAAGTAATCTAAATTCGGTTGGTCCCATATGGATTGCTTCATCGCCTCTGGTTACTTTTTTAGATACTAAATCCATTTTAATATCTTCAAAAACTAATTCTTTTTTCTTAGCAGATTCTGGAACCCTTCGAAGCAGTGCTTTGATTCTAGCGGTTAGCTCTGGAATTGAGAATGGTTTAGTCATATAGTCATCAGCACCAACGCTTAGGCCTTTAACTTTATCTTCTTCTTCACCTCTGGCAGTTAGCATAATAACTGGAATGTTTCTGAAATCTGGTTTATTTCTGAGCATACGACAAATTTCAACACCTGAGGCTTCTGGCAACATCCAATCAAGTAAGATTACTGATGGATTTTTCTCAGCAACAATATCTAGAACCTTGCTACCCCTATCAGTTGAAAATACTTCATAACCTTCTTTTTCTAGATTGTAAGTAAGCATTGTAACAATTGCAGGTTCGTCTTCGACGATTAATATTGAATTTGCCATAGTTTTAACTCCATTGTTTTGCTCTTTGATAACATATTAATATTAAAAAATTTTTAATATCTAAGGCTATCAATATTCTTTTTATAATCATCACCTTCAAATACGGCTGTTCCAGCAGCTAAAATATCAGCTCCAGCCGCAACTGCTTTGGCTGCGGTCATTTGATTGATTCCACCATCAACCTCAATCTTAATATCTCTATCGCCTATCATTTCTTTTATTTTTTTAATCTTTTCTAACTGGCTTTCAATAAAGGTTTGACCTCCAAAGCCTGGATTTACTGCCATTACCATTATAACATCAATTTCATCTAAGATATATTCTAATTCTTCTTCTCTAGTGGTTGGATTGATAGCAACACCAGCTTTCTTACCAAAAGATTTAATGAGTTTTATTACTGAATCTAAATGTTTACAAGCTTCAAAATGAACAGTGATTATATCCGCCCCTGCATCTGCAAAAAGGTGAATGTATCTATCAGGATCTTTTATCATTAGATGGACATCAAAAGGCTTTAAACTATAAGCTCTTATTTGCTTAATAACCATTGGTCCGATAGTGATGTTTGGTACAAAATAACCATCCATAACATCAATGTGAATCATATCAGCTCCAGCATCATCAACAGCGATGACTTCTTCTTTTAGCCTTGAAAAATCAGCAGAGAGGATTGAGGGGGCGATTTGTGTTGTGGTCATATAATTGCCTTTCTTATTAAGATTTGTCTTTTGCACCCAACTTATTGGGTAGTCATTTGTTTTCATTATAGCATAAGAAGAGTTAAAAAAGAATTATATATGAACAGATAGGAATAAATTCATATTTTACTTGACTTTTTAAAATTTTTACAGTATAAGTTGAGTTGCTCGTTAGATAATGACCTCTAACTCTTATTCCCCCAAAAAATGTATAATGGCTTATCTGCCTGCTTATCATACATAATATATGAACCATCATAAATAATGGGTTCATATAGATATATTTTGATTGGGGCGATGATTGATAATCTTAAAATAGTTAAAATTATTATAAAATAAAATAAAATAACCCCTTATACCATTTTTCAAAAGTTGGACTGTTTTTTCTTAAAAGCAGCTCTAAGAATGCATATAACCAAAGTATAATTACACAAACATATGTGATGATAAAACCATTATAGCTTTCAATTAGCCCTGTTAGAGCAGAAACAAGAAATATAAGACATATAGATAGTTGATAAATTATCGCTTTTTTTATTTCACCAATTAGTGAATTACCGATACCTGGTGTTAATAGATTTAATAGGGATATAAGTATTTTTTTCACAGTTAATCCTTGAATAACTTTAATTTACTCAACTATATATCGCAAATAAAATTAAAGCAATAAAATTAATAAAGGGAAATAGAAAATGTTTTTTAAAATAAGTCGAAAGATGCTTGTAAAAATAGCTCAAAAAGTGGCAAGAGAATCATCAACTGCTGTAGATGATTTACTAAGATGGGGATCTGTTAACCCTTTTGATGCTAAAGAGGTTGGCAAGGGAGAAAATAAAAAAAATGGAACAAATTTTAAATAAAAATAAATCAAATAATATATCAGATAAAGAAATAAAAGAGATGATGAAAGACCCTAAATATAAATATGATAAAGAACATCAAATGAAGGTTGAACAGTATTTTAAAACTAAATATCCCGGTAAAGTTAAATATGATGCTACTGGCAAAGCAATTGATGGAGAGGTTTATGTTAAATCTCATAGAAGAGATGGAATACATATTGATGCTTATATGAGGAGTTTTCCTAATTAAAAAAAGGGAGCTTGAAGCTCCCTTTTCGTGTTCTATTTAATGAATCGCTAAAGCGATAGATCTGGATCCCCGAACCACAACTTGTTGTGA
>DHQH01000081.1:7297-7981 GCA_002410125.1 Alphaproteobacteria bacterium UBA5343 | reverse complement strand
TTGTGATGTTCGAGGATGACAGATTAGTGATTAGATTTCGCCGTTTGCATATCTTTTAGCCATATCTGATAATTTGATTGCTCTGATTTTAGAAGCATTACCAGCTGTGCCAAATTCTTGATATCTTTTTTCACATACGGCTTGCATTGCTGCAATTGATGGAGCTAGATATTTACGAGGGTCGAATTCTGCAGGTTTTTCACTGAATAATTTTCTGATAGCACCTGTGATTGCTAAACGACAATCTGTATCAACATTTACTTTTCTAACACCTGATTTAATACCACGAGTGATTTCTTCTGCTGGAACACCATAAGTTTCTGGAATTTCTCCACCAAATTCGTTGATAACATCTACTAATTCTTTTGGAACTGAAGATGAACCATGCATAACAATATGAGTGTTTGGTAATTTTGCATGAATTTCTTCAATTCTATCAATTCTTAAAACATCACCTGTTGGCTTTTTAGAGAATTTGTAAGCACCATGAGAAGTACCAACAGCAACTGCTAGAGCATCAACATTTGTTGCTTCAACGAAAGTTTTAGCTTCATCTGGATCTGTCAAAAGTTGGTCAGCGGTTAACACTTCGTCAGTTCCGTGACCATCTTCTTTTTCACCTGTTCCAGTCTCAAGAGAACCAATACAACCAAGCTCACCCTCAACAGAAGCACCTACTGCATG
>DHQH01000081.1:6386-7091 GCA_002410125.1 Alphaproteobacteria bacterium UBA5343 | reverse complement strand
GCACCTACTGCATGAGCTCTTTTTACAACTTCGCTTGTTACATTGATGTTATATTCTAATGTAGATGGTTTGCCACCACATAAAGAACCATCCATCATTACCGAACCATAACCATTAACGATTGCTGATTGACATACATCAACAGATGAACCATGGTCTTGGTGCATACAGATTAGAAGTTCTGGATACATTTCTACAACAGCATATAACATATGTCTGATCATTGGGTCGCCAGCATATTTTCTAGCGCCTGATGAAGTTTGTAAGATAACTGGTGAGTCTGTTTTTTTGGCAGCTTCACAAACAGCTAGGATTTGTTCCATATTGTTGATGTTAAAAGCTGGAACACCGTAGTTGTTTTCAGCTGCATGGTCTAAAATTTGTCTCATTGAAACTAAAGGCATATTTTTCTCCGTATTTGAATATTAATTAATATATTTTTTAATACCTCTCTTTTACTAGCTAACGACCAAAAATACAAGAAGATTATTACAAATTTATCAGTTTTGTTACAGTTATATGAATTTTTAGACAAAATATTATTATTACCTTTTTTATTAGCTAAAAATGATATATACTAAAGTTATTATTTTGTTTAACATAACTAGAATGGTTTTGTATTATGAGTAGAGTAGATTTAGGAAATTACGACCGTGATATAAATGTTGTAACAATGCGTGAGAGAAAAGCATTGATGATGTTTGT
>DHQH01000081.1:436-6230 GCA_002410125.1 Alphaproteobacteria bacterium UBA5343 | reverse complement strand
TTGATGATGTTTGTGGTCGATGATAAGGACCCTCTAAGAAGCAGAGGCATTACAAAAATAGTTTTTTCAAGACGTGCTATAGATTTTACACATTCTATAGATACAATGATTTTTAGCAATCATAATTCTAATTTGGTGATATGGCAAAGCATATCAACAGAAGCTGATGAGTTCAAATTCAAAACATCTATCCTGACAACTCCTCATTATGTATATCAAAAAAATGATGATGGTTATGAGTTAAAGCAAACCGCAATTAATGATATGGATAATCAAGAAATGCTAGATAGGTTAAATCAAGACTTAATCTTGGCTAAAAGAGAGTTTATGCTTTGGAAATTTATCAAAAAACATAGAAGAGATAGTAGTATGATTAATAAATTTATGGCAGCTAAAGCAAAATTCAACTAAGCATTTGACTTTATGTATATTTCGTCTATTATCGCTATAATAAAGTTGATTATAGGTGAGTAGCATGCAAAATAAGAAAATAGATTTAAGAGAAATTACTGATTGGTTTTGGGATGTTGATGGGGTTTTGTACAACCCTAAAGAAACAGGAATTGATAAAATATATTTGGCAAAAGCTTGTGCAGAGGTTGGGCTTGCTCTCGGAATTAATAAAAAGCCTGAAGAATTGATTGGAATTATAGCGACCGAATATGCAAAAGATGATACTCAATTTTTTAAGACTATGGAAAAAATGTTTGGAATTGATGATAAGATGTATTTTGAAGAATTTTGGAAGGCTTGTGATGAGACTAAAATTACAAGAGATGATGAATTAGTCAAACAAATGGAGGCTGTAGAGGGTAATATGCATATTATTACTCAAGGTAGTTATGAATGGTCAAACAGAGTAATCAACCAGACAGGATTTGATAAAGCTATTGATGGCTATAGAGTTACAGCTACAGAAACTTATGAACTACCAAAATCTAAAAATCCTCAAATTTTTACCAATTCTATGAATATTGTGGGGGCTAAAGCAAAAAACTCGGCAATGCAGGAAGATTCTTTGACAAATTTAGAAATGGCGAAAAAAGCAGGAATGACAACTATATATTTCAATTATGGAAAACCTGTTGAGGCTGACTATGTTGATTATCAGTTTAAAGATCTAAAAGAGTTTTTGAAATATATGGAAAAGTTAAGAGAAAAAGATAGGAAAATTGATAAAGTAAGAATTGGATATATTGCACCTTATAATCAAGATTTAGTAAATAAAATTGCTACAAAACACCAATTAAATCAAACCATTCAATTAGACACTAGAAGAATTAGAAGAATGCAAGATAAAAGAAATAGAGGTGATTGAGTAGCTCAGGTATACAAATCATTGTAAACGATCTGGATCCCCGAGCTATTCCTATAAATTGGGCTCGAGGATGACAGAACGGGATATATTACGATATTTTTTTGAGTTGGGCTGCGATATTTTTAGCAGTTAGTCCGAAATTCTCAAAAACATCTGCGGCTTTACCAGACATACCAAAAGAATCAATACCCAGTGGTAAATCTGCATATTTATGCCAACCAAATGTAGTACCAGCTTCAATTGATACTCTTAAGCCCTCACCTAATACTTCTTCTTTATATTCGAAAGATTGAGCATCAAATAGCTCCATACATGGCATGGAAACAACTGCCGCATTAATATCATCTTTTGCTAGAAGTTCTTTTACTTCCATTGCAAGAGATACTTCAGAGCCGGTAGCAATTAATGTGATGTCTCTCTCACCTGTTGCTTCGCTTAGAACATAACCTCCACGAGCGGTCATATTTTCGCTAACATCCCCCCTTAGTAGAGGTAAACCTTGTCTGGTTAGAGCTAAAATAGATGGAGTTTCATCTGTTTCAATGGCCAATTTCCATGCTTCTGCTGTTTCGATAACATCGGCTGGGCGGAAGACATTAACATTTGGCATTGCACGATATGAGGCTAAATGTTCAATTGGTTGATGTGTTGGTCCGTCTTCACCAACACCTATAGAATCGTGAGTTAAAACATAGATAACACCCTGCTCCATTAGAGCTGATAATCTTAAGGCTGGTCTTAGATAATCTGAGAATACAAAAAATGTACCGCCATATGGCAATACTCCACCATGAAGCTTCATACCATTCATACAAGCCGCCATAAAATGTTCTCTGATACCGTAATTTACTTTATTACCAGAATAATTTTCTGGAGTAATATCTACCATATCTTTTGAAGAAGTTAAATTTGAAGCATCTAGATCGGCACTACCACCAATGATATAAGGAATTGCAGGGACAATTTTTTCAATACATAATTGAGAGGCTTTTCTAGTGGCGATTGTTGGTTTTTCTTTCAAGCAATCTTTCATAAATTTATTTAATTCTTTATCCCAACCTTTTGGTAATTTGTTGGCGATAATATCTTTGAATTCTTTACCTTTTGCTTTGGCATTATCAGTCCAATCTTCGTATTTTTCTTCACATCTAGCACTAGTTTTGCGCCATTCGTTTAGGATAGTTTTTGGAACTTCAAATTCGCTACCTTGCCAGTTAAGGGCTTCTTTTAAGGCTTTGGTTTCATCTGCACCAAGTGGGGCACCATGAACCTTGTTGGAGCCTTGTTTGTTTGGAGCACCAAAACCAATAGTAGTTTTACAAGCAATTAATGATGGTTTTTTAGAGCTTCTAGCATTTTGAATTGCTGTTTCTATTTGATGATAAGAATGTCCATCAATTGATTGAGTATCCCAACCATTTGCTTCAAATCTTTTTAGTATATCGGTTGAAGTTGAAATATCTGTTGAGCCATCGATTGTGATTTTATTGTCATCCCAAAATAGGATTAATTTATTTAATTTATTATGACCCGCAAAAGAAATAGCTTCTTCTGAGATACCTTCCATTAAGCAGCCATCACCACAAATTGCATAAGTGAAGTGATCGCAAACATCTTTACCATATTTTGCAGAAAGAACTGCTTCTGATAGGGCAAAACCAGTAGCAGTTGCTATTCCTTGACCAAGTGGACCAGTAGTCATATCAATTCCTTCAATATGTCCATATTCTGGGTGACCTGCGGTTTTAGAACCTAATTGACGAAAGTTTTTAATGTCTTGCATATTGATGTCTTCGTAACCTGTTAGATATAGCAAAGAATATAAAAGCATTGAGCCATGACCAGCAGATAAGATGAATCTGTCCCTATCAAACCATTTTGGATCTTCTGGATTAAATTTTAGATATTTTGAAAATAGAACCGTTGCAACATCTGCCATACCAAGAGGCATTCCTGGATGACCTGAATTTGATTTATCAATAGCTTCGGCTGATAATACTCTGATTGCTGAGGCCATATCTTTTAATTTTTGCATATATTTTAGCTCCTTTATTTGCTTTAATTATTTATATACTTATCTTGTAATATATTTGGTATTAAAGCAACAATATTACTTAAAGATATACGCAAGAAAATGACAAAGAAAAAACTCAATATATATTTGGCAGAACCCAGGGGATTTTGTGCGGGAGTGGCTAGAGCTATTCAAATTGTTGAAAAGGCAATAGAAAAATATGGAAAGCCAATTTATGTTAGACATGAGATTGTTCACAATAAATTTGTAGTGGATAGTTTGAGAGATAAAGGGGCGGTTTTTGTTGATGAGTTAGATGAGATAAAAGATAAATCAAGACCGGTGATATTCTCTGCTCATGGGGTTGCAAAATCTGTTAAAGAAGAAGCTATAGCAAAAGGATTTGAATTTATTGATGCGGTTTGCCCTTTGGTTAAGAAAGTTCACAAACAAGCAATAAAATTTGATAAAGATAATATAAAAACCATATTGATTGGTAAAAAAAATCATGTAGAGGTAATTGGCACTAAAGGGCAAATTGATAGAGATAATATCAAAATAGTAAAAGATGCTAAAGATGTAGAGCTTTTAGATAAGAGTAATGAAGAAATGGCTTATATTTGTCAGACGACTTTATCAGTTGATGAGATAGATGAAACTGTCAGGGCATTAAAAAATAAATTTACGAATCTGATTGAGCCAAAAGCATCTGATGTTTGTTATGCTACTACGAATCGTCAAAGAGCAGTAAAAAAAATTGCCAAATTATCTGATTTATTAATTGTGATTGGATCGCAAAACTCATCAAATTCTAAAAAACTAAGAGAAGTTGCTGAAAAAAACGGATGTAGCAAGGCAATCTTGATAGATGATGTAAGTTTTCTTGATTTTGATGAAATAGATGATAGCATTAATAATATTGGGATTACTGCTGGGGCTTCGGCTGATGAAGTGGTGGTACAGAAACTACTCGATGAGCTAAAAAAACGATTTGATATAAGTGTAGAAACGGTAACAGAAATTAAAGAAGATATGATATTTACATTACCAAAAGAGTTAGAGGATTAGAGACATGTCTAGAGCTGAAGATTTATTTCAAAAATTAGTATATTTTGGTGAAGATGCTATTGATGAATTTATTGTTGATAGGCAAACTGAAGAATTGTTTTTAGACTTTAAGCGGGGAAACTCTCTTGGTAAGACAGGTTTTACATCTCTGCATAAAGATGACAGAAAAAATTTAGCAAAATGTATCTCTGGATTTGGTAATTCTGAGGGTGGTATTGTCGTATGGGGAGTAGATTGCTCCAGAGATGTTGAAATTGGGGATGTAGCAAAAGCAAAAGTAAAAATTAAGAATGTAAGAAGATTTCTAAGCTGGCTTGAAAATGCAATATCTGGATGCGTAATTCCAGCTCATAATAAAGTTAGAAACCATATTATTGGTGAAGATAAAAATGGAGATGGTTTTATTGTAACTCTTATTGCAAAGTCTGAATTTGCCCCACATATGACAACGATGGGGAGTACTTATTACATTCGCTCTGGCTCTTCTAATGTACCAGCTCCACATTCAGTCATTGCAGGAATGTTTGGCAAAAGGCCTCAACCAAATCTAGAAATGGTGATTGCTGATAAGTCAGTTGAGATAATTAATAATAAAGGTCGTAAATTTGAAAATCTACCAGAGAAATATGTTTCAATTAAGTTTGGTATGCGAGGAATTAATGAGAGCAATGCAATTGCTAGAGAATTATTTTTGACTTGTAATAATAAACATAAAGGTGGTAAAGGCGGAAATGTTAGGTTTTATAATTTTGGAGTTATGGAAGCAGTTAGAGGAATTATTGGACATTTGAGTTTGATTTCTCCGGTTGAGTTCAGATTGCCTCCAAGAGCTATGATTAACTTTGCCAATGTTGAAATAATTTTAGATAAAGATGTAGATGATGATTTTATAATAGAAGCTGTGGTTGGGGCTGAAAATTCTCGCCCAAAGGATTTCCAATTAAAGGTTGAAGCAAAAAAATTAAAGAAAATTGTCAGTATGGCTTTTAAGAAGAATAATAATAAACAATTAAAAACAGAGATTGAAGAAATGTTTTTTGAGAATGTAAGATTAGTTGATTAAGATGAATAATATTGTAGAAATTTATACAGATGGTGGTTGTAGTGGTAATCCTGGTTTTGGTGGCTGGGGAGCGGTACTTAGGTTTAAGGGACAAGAAAAAGAGTTAAGCGGTGCAAAAGAACTAACCACTAATAATCAGATGGAATTAATGGCGGTTATTAAAGCCTTGCAAGCATTAAATAGAAAATGTGAAGTCCATATATATACTGATAGTCAATATGTTAAAAATGGTATGACGCAGTGGATTTTCAACTGGAAGAAAAATGGTTGGAAGACAGCTAATAAAAAAGCAGTTAAGAATGCAGAGTTATGGCAAGAATTAGACAAGGAA
>DHQH01000081.1:0-231 GCA_002410125.1 Alphaproteobacteria bacterium UBA5343 | reverse complement strand
GGCAAGAATTAGACAAGGAATGTGCCGAACATAAGATTGAATGGCATTGGGTAAAAGGACATGCTGGACATCCTGAAAATGAGCGAGCTGATCGGTTAGCCGTTAGTGCCTATAAAGCCTTGATGGAAGATTTAGGGTAATAGTTACGAGATTGCCACGGGCTAAAGCCCTCGCAATGACAGGCTATGTTATAAATCTTTTACGAAGCGGAGGGATTGGACTAAATATGAT
>DHQH01000077.1:3160-4132 GCA_002410125.1 Alphaproteobacteria bacterium UBA5343 | reverse complement strand
AAGGAACTTTTAACCTATGTCAGATGGTATTTCAATCTCGGCTTTAATAGCATCCTGAATGGCATAACCTTCTTTTATTTTAGCAGCAATTTTATTTCGGTCGAAGTTGGCATTTGTAATGGTTACAAACATCGCATCGATGATGTACTTATTGGCTTTTTCTAGTGCTACACCTTTTTCATCGGCTAACTGGCTTAAAACAGCTACACCTTTGGTGGTGTACATTAGTAAATCCTGAAGGTTGGCGACATCCGAAGTTTTTCCGCAAACTCCTTTTATTTCACAGCCTGTTCCCTTGGCGGCTTCCTGACATTGGTAACAAAACATACTCATAATAAAACGATTTAGTTATTAGATATTTAGTGAATATTAAATGCTCTTTTTATACTGTATTTAGTGATATTTGCTTCGCAATATGCTTCGCAATTATTATCTTTGGTACAAAAGTAAGGTTGAGTAAAAATGTAAGCTGTAACAAATGTTACAAAAGCGAAAATAATTTACAATTCGGTACAAAATTACCAGTATGGCATCGGTAAACGCAGTTATTGATAAACGATTTACGAAGAGTAAAGGTGGATACCCTATTTTAATAAGGATTTTGCATCCACGTAAGGAAGATATAGGTTTAGGTGAGTATTTGCCGAAAATTGAATATTTCGACAAGGCTAAAGAGCGTGTCAAGAAACGAAAAGGCATAGACCATGAGCGAATAAATGAATTGATAATTGAAAAGTTACAATATTATCGTGAAAGAGTAAAAAGCATACCTGATGTTGATGCTAATAAAAAATCATTGAGTTCAACTGAAAGTATTTTAGATGAATTTGAATATACCTTAGAAATACTTGATGGTGATGGTAAGTACAATAGTCATAGAATTTTTAGTTATGCATATAAATATCTCAAAGAATTTCTTGATTCAAAAGATAAAACATCATTAAGTATTTACGATATTGATGATAAGTTTTT
>DHQH01000077.1:0-2963 GCA_002410125.1 Alphaproteobacteria bacterium UBA5343 | reverse complement strand
TCGTTTCTTGACACGCTCTTAGCAGTACCATCAAAGCGTATGTAGATAAGTTACGCACTATCTATAAAAAACTAATTAAAAGGTTGAATGTAACGAGGCAAAATCCCTTTGAAGATTTCACCGTAGAAATAGAAAAAAATACAACTACTTTAAGCGGTGATTTTATTAAAAAATTCATTAGTTACATACCGAAATCAAAAGAACGTATTCTTTATAAAAATATGTTCGTTGCGCAGTATTTATTACACGGAACTCGAATATCTGACTTATTATTAGTGTGTTACAGAAATTTAAAAATTAAAGGTCTTGAAGATGATGTTGCTATTGATGAATTTTCAACATTAACTGAATCTATAAATGCTTTAAAAAATTTACCATTAAAACATGATTATGCAGGTGTGAGTTTTAGGTTAGAATTTGATGCTTTTAAAACAGGTCACGAACACGAAATACCATTGAGTAACAAAGCTATATTGCAATTAAGATTTTTTATTGATGAAGATTTGCAATTAAGATTTTTAGAAAAAAACAAGGATGATGAATTAAGTATTTTTTTAGGAATCGAAAATAAAAATAGGTATCAATTAGAAGAATTAAATGATTTGCTATTCGGTACACGAACTAATACTAATAATTTTGATGAAAATAGTGTAACGTTGATGAAGGAATTGATTGTACTTCAATCTAAAAGAGGTGAAAATAAACCTATCTTTCACAACTGGTCGTTCAATGGGTTAGAAGGTAATGATTTAAAGAAATTTATACAAAGCAAGACTTCATACGTGAATAAATCACTTTATAGTAATTTAAAAGAAGCATTTTATAAAAAGAGGTTAAAAGAAAAGATTAGTAGTCACAGCGCAAGGCATTTATTTGCAATTACTTATTACAATGAAACCAAGGATATATACAGGTTAAGTAGATTACTTTACCATACTAAGATAACTACAACGCAGATTTATTTGAAAAAGTTGAATGTATCAACAGATGATGATGTAGATGCAATTGATTTTTACGATAGGATATAATCAAAAATTGAGCATTAAAAAACCCTTAATATTAAGTTATTAAGGGTTTTTAATTTTTAGTTTTTAGTTTTCGATTTTTCATCATTTCTAACTTTTAGAATGAATTAAGTTTTTAAGATTTAATTTGTTTCTTTTTTTGATACTGAATTTTCTTCATAATATGCTTGAACATCAGCATATTCACATTCATAAATGTAGTTTTCGGTAAAATAATCATCTATACTATCATATATTTCAGCATAGATTTGATTATCAGTAGAGTATTCATCGCCATCTACATTTCTCGAATAGAAAGCTGTTATCATTTCATCAATTATATCATCAAATATAGATTTATTTACTGCTGTAGTGATTTCTAATGCGCTTTTGACAATAGTCATAAATGTATCATCATCTTCCCTGATGAAGCATTCAATGGTTGTGTTTGTTAATTTATCGTTTAATTCTTCCATAATTATTTTTTTAAGCTGATATTTTTTCTTTTAATCTTTCAATTTTAATCTTTCTTTCCTTAATGGTTTTTCTTCTTTTTAAATTAAGTGTTAGGTTGTTTTCGATATGCTCAAATATTCCTTTTTTCAACATGGGATATTTTGAACGACCATCATCATCTAAATTACTCGTATCAAGAATTATAGCATTGTCAATAATATCATCTAATTTGAGCATATCGTTATAGGTGTCAATAGTTATATCATGTTTATCGTAATAAAGGTCGTGTGGTGTTTTTATTTCATTAAAAAAATGTTGAAAAATTTCAAATTTTACATGTTCTTCACATATAAAATCAGTTCCATTTTTTGATAAAGTTGGGATAATTTCATGTGCGTAGTCTTCTAAAATAAAATCTATTATATCTTGTCTATGAGTATAGACATTCTGACTATATGAACGTCTTATATGTAACCGCAAATTTTCCTTAGTTCGCTGATTTTTCCAAAGTGTACATCCTGTTATATTTGATAATACTGATAAAGAAATCATACTTAAACGGTTATTGATTATATCAATCAATACTTTATCATTCACGGATGTTTTTTTTAGTTTCTTTTTAAATCGCCTTTTCTTTGTCATAATAATCTATTTTACTGGTTTGTTTTTAAAAATTCCACAAATTTAACAATAATATTTGGTATTTCCAAATTAAAAGTATAAAAGATAATTATTTTCAGGCTATATAAATCATTGTCGGAGTGCTGTAAGAGCCTGCGTATAAGGCTAATAAATATTATTTTGAAATAATTGAAAATAATTTAATCGAACTGTTGATTTATAATATAAAATAACAGTTGAAATTCGAATGTAAGCAAATGTTAAAATCCTTAAATGTTATATGTTCAACACAAATAAAATAGTCAATTCTTTAAATATGTGACCATAGTTTATTATTGCAAATTCTTGATATAACTGATTTACTAATACTAAATTCATCTGCAATATCTTTTAATAAATATTTACCTGATGAACGCATTTCACGGATTTTCAAAACATCATCTTTACTTAATTTAGCATTGTGATGTTGCATACCATTTTTACTTATTTTTACACCATTACCGTAACTGTGTTTGATTTTTTCAGTATGAGTAACAAATTCTAGATTACATGCTCTATTATCTTGTGTGTAGATGATAAAATTGTGTCTTTTCAAAAGTTTTAATCAGACCAAGGTCAAACCACATGTTGGATAAAGGCACTATTGATGTTTGATTAAATATTATTATCCAACTCCCAGTTCTCTAGTTCCTCAAAGTTGCGCAGCTCGCTGAACACTTCGCTTGAGGCATTATCCCAATCTATGGTTTGCTTAAGTTTATTTTTCACCCTGCTAAATTCTTTTAAGAACACTTTACGTTTACCAGTAAACTCGCTTAATTTCTTAATATATCCCTTAATCAATAATACGTAAGCATGGTTTCATGTAGGTATTCGATATTA
>DHQH01000053.1:5036-12209 GCA_002410125.1 Alphaproteobacteria bacterium UBA5343 | reverse complement strand
CCCTATTTATATAGTAGATAATATAGCATAGCGAAAATTTATTATGGGTTAATTTTTTATGATTGAAGAAAAAAACACAATTGAACAAAATATCAATACACAGTCTGATAATCTGACTGGTAAATTTCTTGTTGCCAGTAAAAAAATGGAAGATGGGCAATTTAAAACCAAAGTTGTTTATGTATGCTCACATTCAAAAGATGGAGCCATGGGGCTTGTGATAAATGATAAGATTGAATTTATATCATTTGAAGATATTGTTGATCAGTTGGAACTTAGATCGTTTAATAAGGATTTAGAAAATATCAAAATCTATAAAGGTGGCCCTATTGAAAAAGTAAGAGGATTTGTACTTCATTCAACTGATTATAAAAAAACTGGAACAGTTAAAATTAATGAAGAGTTAGCCCTTTCAGCCTCTACTGAAATCTTGCAAGATATTGCATCTGGCTTTGGTCCGAAAGAAAATATTATAGCACTTGGATATGCAAGCTGGTCGGCTAATCAATTAGAAGAAGAAATCCTTAATGATGATTGGATTTGTGTTCCTTATGACAAAGAAATATTGTTTAATGATTTGAGCAATGAATCCAAATGGAGATTAGCATTAATCTCTAATGGGATTGATCCTGATAAATTATCTGCAAATGTAGGTAATGCATAGCCCAACTTGTTGGGATTAGGATTTACTTCTTTGCAATGACACCCCTTTTAACGGGGTTTGGTTTAATGAGATAGAGGTTATGAGATTGCCACAAGACTTTGCCTCTCGCAATGACAATAAATTATTAAACTATCCTCTTAGTCTTTTTTGGACATTTTCATAATCTTCAATATTCTTAATCGCGCCTACTGCTGCATAACTTAAATTGCTAGAGAAAATTCTAGCTGCAATATCTCTTACTTGTTCTTTGGTGGTAGAATCGATTTTCTCAATAATATCTGATACTGATAATGTTCTGCCAAAGATTAACATTTGTCTGGCAATTAATTCACAAATAGATGAGGGATTTTCAAGTGTCATAGCAATACTTGCCTTCATTTGATTTTTTGCTCGCTCTAATTCTTTATTACTAACTTTTTCACTAGCTATTTTATTTAATTCATTGCAGATAGTTGGGATTAATTCTTTTACTTCCTCTTCCCCTGTTCCGCCGTAAATTCCAAATAAACCATTATCAGAATAGGCATTGGCAAAACTATATACTGAATAAACTAAACCTCTTTTTTCTCTAACTTCTTGAAAAAGTCTTGAAGACATGCCGCTTCCTAGAATAGTTGAGAAAACAAGTGATGAGTAATAATCATCATCTTGATAGTTAAGACCATTAAATCCAAATAAAATATGGGCTTGTTTAATATCTCTTGCTTCAGTTTTGACTCCACCTGTATAATTAGCTTTAACAGGTGCAGTAACATCATGATCATGAAGAGTGTTAAAGTATTTTTTAACCAAGTTTACAAACTCATTATGACTAATATTACCAGCTGCAGAGATAACCATATTTTTAGTAGAATATCTATCATTTACATAATTTATTAAAGTATCTCTATTAAATGATTTGATATTATGTTCTTCACCAAGAATTGTTAAACCAACTGGCTGGTTGCCATAGGCTGAGGTTTGTAAATGATCAAAAACAACATCATCAGGGGTATCAATTGATGATTTGATTTCTTGGATTACAACTTCTTGTTCTTTTTTTAGTTCATCTTCTGGGAAGACAGAATTTTGCAAAATATCAGAAATGATATCAACTCCAACTTCTACATTTTCTTTTAATACTTTTGCAAAATATGCAGTAAACTCTCTTGAAGTATAAGCATTTGGAATGCCACCAACAAATTCAATTTCTTCTGAAATTTCAAATGAAGATCTATTTTTAGTGCCTTTGAAAGCCATATGCTCTAAGAAATGTGAAATACCATTAATGTCTTTGGTTTCACATCTAGAACCAGTCTTTACCCATGCACCTAAAGATACGGTTTTTAGATGTGGCATGGTTCTGGTTAAAATTCTAAGTCCGTTTGGCAACATTGTTGTTGTTGAGTTCATTGAAAGTCCTTTTAAAATAATTTCTATATAAATTTGAGCATATTATGCTTTAAACTGTTTAATTTGCAAATGTTTTTTAAAGCTTGATTTCTTTCTTCTTGCGAATCTGCGGCTTTGTAAAGATTGCTACTAATTCTTGGTGATGAGAATAGATAAATTGATCTACCATATTTATTTTTTGTAACTCATAACCTGTCTTAATTAAGAGTTTTGCATCTTTGGCAAATGTTGTTGGATTGCAACTAACTGCTATTACTAATTTTGGTAATGCTTCTTTATTTTCAGCATTTATAAATTCTTGAATTTGGTCAATTGCTCCTGCTCTTGGAGGATCAAAAATTACAACTTCATATTTTTCTAATTCATTTGCCATTAATGGATTTGAAAATAGATTTCGCTCATTTGAATGGATTTTTGATAATTCGTTTTTATGTAAACTATTTTGCAGTGATTTTATCTGATTAGCATTCACATCAACAGCTGTTACACTTTTTGATAACTGACTTACGATTGGGAAGGTAAAAGTACCAATACCACAAAATAAGTCAGCGATATTTTTAATATCACCATCATCATTGTCTTTAATGGCTTTAATAACTAAGTCAATTAAAGTATCTTGCCCTTTAATGCTTGGTTGTAAGAAAGACATTGGTGGTAAATCTACGTTAACATCACAAATTTTTATAAATGGTTTTTCTGATTCTAAGATATTTTCTGGAGTACTGTAATGTTTGTTTGCCCAACTTATTCTGATAATCTCTGAATTATTTCTAGCAAACTCAAATAAATCTTGCCTGATATTCATATCAGCTTGCCAAGCAGCAATTATGGTTACATCAAAACCATTTTCAGCATGGGTAATGAAAATATCACCTTTTAAATCAACTGGTTTAGATTTTTTCTTAAATTTTTTGCTCTTTTTATTATTTTCTTTAGGTGGAATTATGAGTGGTAATAATTCTCTGATAGTTGGGAGTAAGGCTTCTAACTCATCATTTAATAAGTAGCAAGCTGAGATGTCAATTAACTTACCTTTATTTCTAGCATTAAAACCTAGTTTTGATCTATTGGGATTATTTTCATTTATTCTAAAGCCAAGACTTACTCTTCTTCTGGTTTTATTATCAATAAAAATAGAATCGCTAATTTTATCTTGATATTCTTTTAGAGTGTTTTTAAAACAATCAGTTTTCCAATCTTGATAAGCTTCTTTTTTTAGATGTTGCATAGAACAACCACCGCAAAATAAAAAATGCGGACAGATTGGTGCAATCCTGTTTGGAGATTTTTTAAGGATTGATTGTTTTTTTATCTCATTCTTTTCAAGCTCTATTGCAATTTCCTCACCAGCAATTGTGTATGGGATATATAATTCTTTATCTTCAATTATTGCCACACCATCACCAAGAGAGGCGTTTCTTTCTATCTTTACTTTCTTTTCTATCACTTAGCTTATCCTGCCTTTTACATCTTCAACAAATTCTGATAATATACGATTTAGAAGATATTCTATTCTGCCCGCAAATAGTGAAATATCATCATCACTAATATTGGCTGATTTATAATATCTATCTAAGAACATTATCTCACCATTTTTTTTCTTAATCATAAATTTTATAGAAATGTCTGCTGAGACAACATCATCTGCTCGGTAGGTCATTTCTAAATTATCGATGTTTGCATATAATTCATAATCTGGAGTTTGTCCATTAGAATCGGTTATAATCTCGTCAAAAATTTGATTATCTTCTAAATATTTAGTAATTGCATTAGTAAAAGTAGTCTCTAAAGGCTCTGACCAGAAATGCTCTTCTAGTATCATTTTATTTTTGCTACCTTCTTGTCTGAAAACGATTCCTTGTCCTACCAACAGCCCTTTTACAGAGATATCTTTAATGAGTAGAGTTCCTCCAACTTTTTTACTAAAATAGGTAGCTTGTCTTGGTTTGATATCTATAGAATAAAAATCTGTAGATGGCACAGAGCTACAAGCTGATAGGATTAAAAATATTGCTAGTAAAAATATATTTTTTTTCATTTTATAACTCCTCAAATAGTTTGATAAAATGCTCTCCTCGCTCGATAAAGTTTTTGTAGCTATCATAGCTCGGTGAGGCTGGAGAGAATAATATAACTCCATTTTCTTTTACATTATTACATGCCAAATCAAATGCCAAGTAAAGATTTGTTGACTGGATGATATTAATATTTTGAGTATTATCCCTTAAAATATCAGCAATGATTTTACCAGTTTGGTTAATAGTGATTACCGTGTCGACATTAGAGTGGTTAATAAAATCGGCTAATATTTTATAATCTTGTTTTCTATCATATCCACCAGCAATAAGGGTGATATTATCATAATCATTAAAAGATTTAATAGCTGAAATAGCTGTTTCTGGTGTGGTTGAAATACTATCGTTTACAAAAGTGATATTGTTTTTTATTCCTAATATTTGTAAACGATGTTCAAGTCCTTTAAATTTTTTAGCTATGTCTTTGGCTTTTTCAATATCAAGTCCTAATTCTTCGATTACTTTTAAGCTCGCCGATATATTCAATAGATTATGCTCACCTCTAAGAGCAATATCTTTTAGGGTTAAGCCATATTTGTTTTCAAAATATAAAACATCACTTAGAGATTTGTTAGAAAGAGCGTCATTAGGATTAATTATTAGTTTTTGACCTTTAATACGGTTAGCAAATAAATGCATTTTATCTTGGTAATAATTATCATGAGTTAGATGCCAATCGATATGTTCTGGAAATAGATTCAATAGCACTCCAATATCAGGTGAGAAATTAACATCTGAAGCTTGATAACTTGAAAATTCAGCAACAATAAAATCAGCATTTTTACATTCTTTTATCATTTCAAGAGCTGGGATACCAATATTACCAACTAGGATAGAATTATAGCCTAACCCACATAAAATAGTATTAATTAGCGATGAGGTGGTGGACTTGCCTTTAGTGCCAGTAATACCGATTATTTTAACAGTTGGGTTAGCTATTTTTATAGCTTCGTGCCAAAGATTAAAAGGAGAAGTAAACTCTGTTCCTTTTTCTTTTGCTTTGATAATTTCTTTTTTATAAAGGCTGATGCCAGGGGACTTTATAACAATGTCTGAGGCAAGTAAACCTTGGCTAATATTATTTTCAAAATAAAAATTAATATCATGATATATTTTTAATATTTCTTCTTTATCTAAAGGCAAATCATTGATGATATTTATAGTGCTTTTATAACCTTTTTCTTTTAAGAAATTAAGTGCTGCTTTCCCCTCTCGTCCGAATCCATAAATAGCTATTTTTTTATCATTATAATCTATCATCTACTAATCCTTTAAATTTATTAGGAATGATATGGTTTTTATTAATAGCAAAGACTTTTTCTTGATATTTTAGAATCGTTTTAGAATCGTATTTATTTATAAACTCATTTTTTAATTCCGATAAAATAGAATCATTTTTCCAATCTGGCGAATCTAATAATTTAGCAAAAGAAATCACTGATTCTTCTATTTCTCCGACACATTCAAATGGCTTGAAATTGGTAAGACCTAGTAGTTCTCTAAAACCATTTATTTGAGATTTATCGTCTAAAATATTTTTACCAAAATAAGAGATAATTTTTTCTTTTGATAGATATGGAGCTATAATTAAAAATACGAATCGACATTTATCACATTCGCAACACCATCTTTCAATTCTTTTATTTTCATCAATTTTGAAAGCCTTGTTACAGCTAGTAAAAATTGGATGATATTTTTCAAGTTTAGAGAATTTTTCGACAATTTGAAGTTCTGAAAGCGGTCTTAGAATCGAAAAATAATGAAAGTTTTTGAGCATATATTTTTGGTTAAATTCTTTGAATGATTTTTCGAACTCATAAGATTTTGACCATTGGTGATTTACTTCTAAACCATAATTAGTAGTAGTGTTACCAATATTAGCAGATCTTTCATTTGCCATAGCTATATATTTGTAATTATAAATAATGGCAGCTAAACTTAGAATAAAGGCTATAACCCCAGTTACTGGCACATGACCGTTTAGGGCATCTAGCTCTTGTTGATATTTATTTATATCTAATAAGGTTGAGGAGATTTTTCTTCTTAATTCTATATCTGGAAGAGCTGCTGTTTCAATAGTATCTTTGATCGGCCTTGGTCTACCAATTGCAATTGTATTTAATAGTAGATTTGACCTTCTTAAAATCTCTAAAGCGGTGATAGAATCCTTACCACCTCCAATTGGAATCGCTATTTTTTCTTTTAAATCTATATTATTTGCAGGCTCAATTTGTTCGTTAAGATTACAAATAAAATTAATTTTATCTTTTAAATTAATTTTATTTTTATAAGCAAATTCACCTAAACCTTTATAGTAAAAATTATAGAAAAAATCTTTTTGATACTCGTCTAAATTAGTATTTTCGACAATTATATTTTGAGGAATAAAGGCTTTGTAATAGCTAACTCCTGCAGCGACATGTAAGTATTTCAGAACCTGATTTATTGCTGAGATTTGGGTTTTAGAAAATGTTTTTGGAGCATTAACAAAGGTTATTTCTTCAGTAAAATGATAAGAATCAGCGAATGAATATTCTAATACTGCTTTTGAGTTTTCTGTATCAAAAAAGCAGTTAGTTATATTAAATGATTTTATGTTTTCTCTTTTAATTTTTTTGAACATCTTCAGCTACTTCTTCATCTTTGATAGTGAATGGATCTTCAATTATTTCTTCATCTATTGGTAACACAGAAACTTCTTCTGTAAGATCTGCGGTTTTATTTTTATACGGTGTGGAAATATCATCTATCTCATCTTCAATAAGGATAGCCTCTTTAATCTCTATTTTTTCAATTTTCTCTTCTTTTGCTTCTTCAAGCGGAGGGGCTTGTGATATTTCAACCCTATTTCTACCGTTTTGTTTAGCTTTATATAGAGCAATATCGGCATGATTTATTATCTCTTCAACATTATCTCCTGATGTTGATTCAGATACACCTATACTGACTGTAAATTGAATTTTGTCTTCTTCTGTTTTACCTATTACTTCTAGATTTGAAATGGTTTCTCTTAGTCTTTCTGCAACTTTTCCAGCTGCTCTG
>DHQH01000053.1:0-4823 GCA_002410125.1 Alphaproteobacteria bacterium UBA5343 | reverse complement strand
TATTAGCTAACAATAATACAAATTCTTCACCACCATATCTAGCAATAATATCGGTATCTCTTAGAGCTTTTTCACAGCTTCTGGAGAGTTCAACTAAAACTCTATCACCAATTTCATGCCCATAAGTATCATTAATATCTTTAAAGTGATCTGCATCTAACATAAGAATCGAGAAAGGCTCACCGCTCTCTTGGGATTTTTGAAGTTCTTGTTCTGCAATTTCTAGCAAATATCTTCTATTATATAATCTGGTTAATGGGTCAGTTGTTGCCTTATTAAGTAAATCTTTTTCTTTGTGCTTTCTTGCATCAATATCATGGAAAGCAGAGTAAACCACAAGATCATAATCAAAATCGATAATTCTTGATGATGATAACATCCAGAAAGGATCATTGGTTCCTGATTTTACAAGCACCTCAAAATCATCAATGAAAGGGTTTTGTTTTAACTTATTTACAAGTTCTAATCTGTTTTCTTCGTCAGCAAAAAAATCAGCTGTTTTATGGATGAACGGCCTATCATAATTAAGCCCTAAAACCTTACTAGCATAACGATTAACCAAGATAATTTGATCATCTGATAATCTAGATAAAACGATTGGGAATGGAGAGGCCTCAACAATTTTTTGTAGTTTTTCTTGACTATTAGCGGCCTTATTTTCAAGGACTCCTATCCTGTGGCTTAGAATATTATTTGAAACTAAAATTAAAGCAAAAGTTAAAACTATATAACAAATGGAGTTTAGATACCAAATTTCATATAAACCGTAGCCAATTGGAAAAATCTTTAATAGATATGACAGAGCTAAAGCTGCTAGGATAAAACCAGAAAAAATGAAACCTGTTGGACGATGGATACCCTTTTTAGCAAAAAATGCAATAGCAAGAGTTAGATATCCCAAACATGGGTAAATTAATCTTAGAAGAGCAACAGTATCACCATCACTTAGAATAAATATCACATACCAATTAAGTGCTATACCAATTATTAATAACGGTAGTATCGAAAAAATACCAATAGATGCTATAGAGCGAAATTTAAGGGCTGAGATGAGTAAATAAACAAAAGCCAAGAATAAAAATATCAACTCTAAGAATACAACATATTCTATTGAAGCATTCATATTTGACATAAGAGATGAGGATTCAAATATACCAATAAAATTTGCTATAACATCAAAGACAATAGCAATAAACATATGAGTAAATCCTTTTGGGGCATCTTCTTGTTTTTTTACAAAATAGACTGCAAAACCAAGGGCTATTAAACTAAGGACTGTTATAGTTATATTTAGGATAGCTGATAGTAACATTTATAATGAATTCCGTTAAGTGAAAATAAAATATTTAAGGAGATTATAGTAAAAGTTACTGTAAAACGAAAGCTATTTTTGCATTAATAACATTTTTTTGGTGATTTTTGTTTTATTTTAAGCTATCATTTAGATAAATCTTAATTATATTTTATAATCCTTGGAGAGATTAATATGCTAGAGACATTACCTGAACATTACAGTCATAATTATCAGATAGATATTGACCAAAAACCAGCTAAAGCATCTGATAGAATATCTCCATTTATTTGTTTTTATGGAATCGTTTTTGGATTAATACTTGTATTACTTGGTTTATTTGACCAAATACCAGAGATACATGGGACAAATAATACTAGCATATTTATGGATGCAGGGGTAGTGTCTGGTGTTCCTGAAGCACAATCTGTACCTAATTATAGCCGTGACTTTTTTGATTTCTTTTTCATATTTATAGGAATTGTTGTGATTTTGCCATTGGCTATTGCTCATCTTAGATATAAGAAGATCATTATTAATGAAGATTCTGTATTTATAATCAAACGAAGAGCCAGGGGAAGAAAAGAAAAAACTAGCATAGATCTATCAGAATATGAAGGGGTGAGACTTAGAACCGAAATATCCCAATATGGTTTATTACAGAAAATAAAACATATTATTGAATTAGCTCACAAAAATGAGGAATATACCATTCCTTTATATATCACAACAAAGGCTAAAGACATTAGAAATAAGTGGGAAGAATATGCAAAGAAATTAAACCTGCCTGCAGTTGTTATTACTCATATGGGCATTGAAAAAAGAGCTGTAAAAGACTTAGATAAATCAATTGGTGAACTTGTAAGAGAGAAAAAAATAAAAGATAATTACAATGCTGATAAAACAGTTCCTGAGGGTATTACATATATAAAACAATCAGATAAATTAATTGTAAAACCTACTAAAATTTATTGGGATTTATATAGTTTTCTTATTTCTGTATTTATATTTTTAGTATTGTTACTTACTATTACATCTGTGGCTTTTCATTCTTATATAAAATCTGTTGCTGGAATGACATGGTTGGTTAATGGATATATGATAGAGATACTAGCAATCATTATACCTTTGATGATGTTATTTAAAAGGCAAAAATTAGTTATTAAACTTGATAAGGTGGTTGCTATTGACAAATGGCCTTTAGGATTAGAGGGGAAAGTTAAACTCCCTAAAGAACATATTGAAGCTGTTGATATTGTGTATGACCACAAAAAAGAGCAGCCTTATATTTCTATTAGCTCTGATGATAAAGCTGCACATTTTGGTAAAAAACTACCAATTGAAACATTGCAATGGGTGAGAGAATTTTTAATTCATTATTTAGCTAGATAAAATTTAATTTAATCTCAGACAACAGACACTATTTTTTTTACAGATGTTGTGTAAAATTTTCTTAAATTTCGCATTTCACCTCGTTTTTTTAGAACCCTAAATATTTGAAATTCCATTTCATATTCTTTATTACCATTTGCAGCTTTATTCATAAAATATTTAGGCATATCTTTAATAAAATGGTTTATTTTTTTACAGCTTTCTAATGATAGCTCACCTTTTTCATTTCTTGGAATAGTGTTTATAAAATCTTCGTGAGATAGCATTCTTTGTTTTGACATTTCATATAGATCATCTGTAGAAAAGGTGAATGCTTTTTTAATAGGTTTTGATATCCATTTATTATTTTTTACAGAATATACACCACTATAGGTGCCAATAAGTTTTGAAATAGCAAGATATGCAATTTCCTTATCTTGAAAATGTAGGTGTAAATTTTTTGAATTATAAAAATAACCAATGGTTGCATTCATAATTGCATCTAAGTTTACATCTGGAGTAGATGGAGAATGACAAATTAATTGAAGAGCTATATCACATTTTTCTTCACGGATATAAGATGTTATTTCTCCTTGAAGAACAACATCGTCAATAATTAAATCTGGTGCGACATGCCTCAGTTTGTGTTCTATTAAATTACCAACTTCTATTAATTTTTCTCTAACCTCATCCCTTAGCTTTTCTTTTTCATCGAAAACAAGTGGCTCCAAATAATCATAACCATTCATACAGATTTGAGCTATTTCATAAAGTTTATTATTTTCTTTGTTTACCATAATCTTGAAAACTTTCATATTTTTTAAAAAATAGACAATGAATAACTGTTTTATATATTAAGATTTAGAAATAGCTTCATTGTAAACTTTTGTATAGAATTCTCTTAAATTTCTTGTTTCGCCACTCTTCTTTAAAACTCTAAACATTTGATATTCCATTTCATATTCTCTATCCCCATAAGCCGCTTTATTTCTAAAGTATGACGGTATAGATGAGACAAAATCGTTGAGTTTTTTACATTCATCTAGAGGGAGAGTTCCTGATTTTGAGCGAGGTAAAGAGTTGATAAAATTTTCGTGCCTTTCCATTCTTTCTATAACCATTTCATATAGCTCATCAGCAGAAAAAGAAAACTCCTTACAAATAGATTTAGTAATCCATTTATTATTCTGGACTGAATATACCCCTGTATTTATACCGTCTATAATAGGGAAAGCTAAGTAATCTACTTCTCTTCCTTTAAATGAAAAATATAGCCCAAGTCCATGATACATGTAAGATACTGCGATTTTTATTATTGAACGTAAAACTTCATCTTTGACAGATGGAGAATGACATATTAATTGAACATCTATATCACAATCAGCCTCCCTTACATAGGATGAAGCCCCCCCTTGCAATATCACATCATCAATAACTAAGTCTGGAACCATATCTCTTAAATATTCTTCTAAAAAACTGGCAGTATTTAACAAAGTATTTCTGATATCTTCGTGCATTAGTTGATTGCCATCAAAGATTAGAGGATCTAAATAATCATAACGACTCATACATCTTTTGACGATTTTATATATCTTATCATGTTCTTTATTTTCTTGTATCATTAATCCCAACAATTACCATTATATTCTTCCCAAGATGAACAAGGATAACACTCGTCACAATAACTAACACCATCTTTTTGACAAGTATCGCGTAGACAACCCTTAGTACAATAGGTTAGTTCATGAGCATAATTACAGTAGCAACTCTCAGTATTACACTCTGCATAGTAAACACTTCCATCTTTTTCACAAGAATTACCTCCCAAGGTACCGCTACAGTTACCTGCGGTCCAAGTATAGGTACAAGCTGATACAGATTCCTCTTCTACAGAGCCACATTTTTTATATGCACTATTATAGGTACATTCGTCTACTGATGCACCTGCTGGACAAGTGATTTTTTCATAACCTAAACCTTCACAATGTGCATCATCATCATGAACACAAGATTTATATGTTGAATTATCTGGGCAAACACCTGTTTGATTATAATATTGAGGACAAGAGCCTGAATATGGATAGCCTGCACAATCGGTATGACAATCATTATGACATGTACATGATTTGTAAGTTGAGTTATCTGGGCAGGAGCCTGTTTG
>DHQH01000063.1:4051-13689 GCA_002410125.1 Alphaproteobacteria bacterium UBA5343 | reverse complement strand
ATAGGGTGATTATGTATATTCCCCGAACCACAACTTATTGTGATGTTCGAGGATCACAGAGAGAAAGAGTGTCTAGATATGTTTGAGATAAGTTTTAGTGTAGGGCGGAAACGACCTACTCCTACTAGGAGAGCAGCCCCTCAACAAAGAGGATGGTTTGGAACTAAGCCTAAAAGAAAGACAAGAAAGGCTCAAAGTTTTAAGTTATTTAACAAAAAGAGAAAAAGAAAAGATAATAGAATCTTTAAAAAGAGATATTTTATAGCTCCGCTTTTATGGATTATCTTGTTTGTTGCTATTATCTATTATTTAGGTGCTTAAAATATAGAGGTAGATATGGCGAAAAGAAAAAGTAAAATCACCGTGGTTAGAAACACTTCAAGTAAGAAGAAAACTAATAATAAAAAATCAAAAGAGGTTTCTAAAAAACAAAATAAAAGATGGTTATTGAGACTGTTTTTCAGGCTTTTATTATGGGGTTTTATTGCATTATTACTCTTTATTGCTTATTGCTATATCACTCTTCCTGATGTTTCAAAAGCAGTTGAAAACACTAGGCGACCATCAGTTACAATCATTGCAGAAAATGGCAATGACATCTTTAGTTATGGTAAGGTTTATAGCGAAGTGGTTGATGTTAAGGATTTGCCAGTTTTTGTATCAAAGGCTATAATTGCGACAGAAGATAGAAGATTCTATTCGCATTTTGGATTTGATCCGATTGGGTTTTCAAGAGCTATGCTTACAAATTTAATCAAGATGAGATATGCTCAAGGTGGCTCGACAATTACTCAACAAGTAGCAAAAAACCTATTTTTAACCTCTAAAAAAACTATCAAAAGAAAAGTTCAAGAATTATTGCTAGCCTTTTGGTTGGAAAGCCATTTTAATAAAGATCAGATTTTAACCTTATATCTAAACCGTGTTTATTTAGGTAAAGGAACTTACGGCATTGAAGCAGCGGCGAATCGTTATTTTGGAAAATCATCTAGGGACTTAACTTTAATTCAATCGGCAGTTTTAGCAGGTATGTTAAAAGCTCCATCGAGATATAACCCATCGGTTAATGAGGAAAGATCTCGCGACAGGGCAAAAGTTGTTTTAAGAAATATGCAAGCTATTGGTTTTTTAACAGAGAAAGAAGTTGA
The DNA here is from genome assembly GCA_002410125.1 of Alphaproteobacteria bacterium UBA5343. Taxonomy (GTDB): domain Bacteria; phylum Pseudomonadota; class Alphaproteobacteria; order RF32; family UBA5343; genus UBA5343. The sequence continues at coordinate 12,541 of DHQH01000063.1, read as the reverse complement.
GTTTGCAGCTAAACAGCCAATTCTTCCTAAAAAATTATATAGAGTTAAAGGTGGGAGATATTTCTCAGATTATGTGTTTAATCTAGTGCCTGATTATATTGGTGAATATGATGATGATATTTTGATTTATACTACCCTATCGCAAGATTTGCAGGAAAAGTCTGAGAAGGTTTTAAAAGAGGTAATAAATGCCAATAAGGATAAGAATGTAAGCCAAGGAGCTATTATTATTTTAAACCGTGATGGTGAGATTAAAGCAATGGTTGGTGGGGTTGATTATAATTCCAGTCAATTTAACCGTGCTACTCAGGCTTTAAGACAGGCAGGATCGGCATTTAAGCCTTTTGTATATTTGACTGCTTTGCAATATGGATTTAGGCCATATGATAAAATTTTAGATGAGCAGTTTAGTATTAAAGGATGGATGCCTAAAAACTATAATGATAAATATTTTGGAGAAGTAACTCTTGATTTTGCATTATCAAAATCTCTTAACACGGTTGCAGCAAGGCTTGGTGAAATTGTTGATAGAAAAGAAGTTATAAAGAATGCTAAGAGACTTGGAATTACAACTAAGATAGATAATCTACCATCAATTGCACTTGGTACAGCACTTGTAAAACCAATTGATATGGCGACTGCTTATGCGAGTTTTGCTAATAATGGTTATGTGGTTTGGCCACATGCAATATCAGAAGTTTATACTAAAAATGGTATTCAGTTATATTCTAGAATTTCTGATGAAGGAAATAGAATTATCGGAGAAGACGTAGTTAAGGATATGAATTTTATGCTTAATAATGTGGTTAAAAATGGCACGGGTAGAAGAGCTAGAATCGCAGGCACTCAAGTGTTTGGGAAAACTGGAACGTCGCAAGATTACCGTGATGCTTGGTTTATTGGTTACACTGAGGACTATATTGCTGCTATATGGCTTGGAAATGACGATAATAGCCCGATGGAGCATGTGTCTGGCGGGAATCTTCCGGCGACGATATTTAACAAAATCCTATCTGATTAATCTTCGTCTCTAGTTGTCATATTGAGCGAAGAACTTTAGTTCGTAGTCGAAATATCTTGTTAAAGACTTTTATAACTTTTGAAAATTATTTTTAGTTAAAAAGATCTCTCGACTACACTTCGTTCTGCTCGAGATGACATGGATAACTGGTTGGAGAAGAGTAAAATGACATAAAGGGTAAAAAAATAATGCAATATTATATTTATATCTTAGGTAATTCTAGTAACTCCTCTCTTTATATTGGTGTTACTAATAATTTACAAAAAAGAATATATGAACATAAACATAAAGTGATAGAAGGCTTTACAAAAAAATATAATTTAAACCAGTTGCTATATTACGAAACATATGAAGATATTGAAAATGCAATCATAAGAGAAAAACAACTAAAAAAATGGTCCAGAAACAAAAAAGAAGAATTAATAAAGCAAATGAATCCTGAGAGAGAAGATTTGTACTGCTCAACCTAAAAATAGCTAAATAGTTTATCGCCGTGGTTTTGGAGCCAGAGGCGGGATTTTTTGTAATTGGGGTGAAGTATGGCAACCAATCCCCAAAAGTCTTTTGAATGGTCATGATGGGTTAGATGAGCGACTTCATGAGAGACTAAATAATCCATAATCTCATAAGGGGCCATTATAATTCGCCAATTAAAATTAAGATTATTTTTAGATGAGCAACTACCCCATCTGGATTTAGTATCTTTTAGGACAATTTTATTGATTTTTTTATTTGTTAAATCTGCTTTTTCATAAGATAGTTTTAATAGCTCCTCACGGGCTCTCTTTTTTAGAAAATCTTTTACTCTCCTCTCCATAAAGTCTTTTTCTCCAGAAACATTGATAAAGCCATCTTCTATCCAGACCCCTCGTCTGGCTTCTTTTTGATGTTTGATTTTATACTTTTCACCAAGAATTGAGATGTTAATACCAGCTTTTATTGATTTTTTTTGAGGAATTTTGATTAATTGATTTTCTATCCATACTCGATTTTTTTCTGCAAATTCATAAGCAGTTTTTTTGCGGCATAGATATGGGATTGTTAGGATTGGGGTTCTTTTGATTTTATCAATTCTAAGGGTTATTCGCTTAACCCCTTTTTTTCTGATAATTTCAATTTCTTCGCTTTTAAACATCGTCCCAATCTATTACATGTTTATTATAATTTATAACTTCGGTTTCGCTAACAACTCTATCTTGAACGGATTTTCCAGCCTCATGCACAGTATTGACATCACCTGTTATTAATGGGTGCCAAACTGGCAGATCATATCCATTATCAAGCAACCAATAAGCACAAGTTTTTGGTAACCATCTTGGTTTTTCCCTTAGAGCAGATATAGTAACTTGACGACAATCGTCAACTATTTTAAATCTGTGCTCATATAATTTACAAGCACAAGTCTTATGGTCTAACAACCTGCAGGCAACATCAGTAAATAATATTTTATTTTTGTTTCTTGGGTCATCCATCTTTGCTAAACAGCATTTACCACAGCCATCGCATAATAGCTCCCATTCAATATTATTCATTTCTTCAAGGGGTTTGTTTTTCCAAAATTCTTTTTCAACTTCTTGATATTTTTTTAGCCTGTCTTGAGGATTAAAATCATCATCAATGAGATAATCATCTTCGGGAGTTTTCTTTTTTTTAAAGATGTTAAACATTTTCTAAAAATCTTCCCACTCAACAATGTGATTTTCTAAACAATCATTTATATCACATTCTTTAACACAACGATGGGCGATATTTTGTTTAGCTTTGATAACTGAGTCTTTGTCTTTTGACATTAATGGGTGCCAAGCTGGTAATGGTTTACCTTCAGCAATTAAACGGTAAGCACAAGTCTTTGGCATCCAGTTTATTTCATGGACATTATTTTTATCTAATTTCACACAATCTGGAACTAAAATGCTTCTCATTGGATAATTTGAACAGCAATTATTTTTGAAATCATAAATTGAGCAAACAACATTGGTCTGAAATATCTCGCCTTCGTCATTTTGTAGTTTGTTTAAGCAGCATTTACCGCAATTATCACAAAGAGATTCCCACTCTTCATCGTTTAAGTCTGATAATACTTTTTCTTCCCAAAAATTTACCATTTTTACCTTCTATTACTAGTTCTTGATTGTGGCCTTCTTCTGCCGGAGCTAATTGGTTTACCACAGTGAGGGCAACTACTCAAGGCTCTATTGATCTGCACAGAACTTTCAATGATATGACTCGCATCTTCATCTCTTAAACCTAATGCTTCACCAGCCTTTTCCAAATCCGATCTTTCTTTAGCGGTTAGGTGTCCATCTCTTAGCATAGTTTCAACTTTTTGCTCATATTCTTCTCGTGTTCGTCTTATTTGATCTGAGATAGCAGAGGCTAAAATACCAGCTGGAAGAGCAGTAATAATGATAGCTGAAAGAGCTACTATAACACTGAAAAATTTACCAATGATAGTGATTGGTGTTATATCACCATAGCCAACAGTGGTCAGAGTAATGAGCGACCAATACATTGTTTGAGGAATAGAGCTAAAGGCTTCTGGTTGGTGTGGGTTTTCAAAAAAGTAAACTATTGCTGATGAAAAAATAGCAACTACAAATAAAATAGTAAGAGCTGCTAAGAAGGTTTTCATTTCTTGTTTTAAAACAGTTAAAATCAGTTTCATAGATTTTGAATATCTAGTTAATTTTAATACCCTTACTAATTTTAGCAAGAAAACTCTAGCATCAGTTAGGTTTAAATAATGAGGTAGGATTGATAGTAAATCAATTATGCCAAGTGGTGAGAAAATATAATCTAATCTGTCTTTGATTGGGCGTTTAATCTCGCCTTTTTTATTACCAGAGCTTACATAAATTCTGATTAAGTATTCAATAGTGAAGAGATAAACTACAATTTGCTCTAAGAGGTCAAAATAATATTGATATTCTTTATATACAGCCTCTACTGACGATAAAATAAGAGCGAATATATCTAGCAAAACTACAAAAACCATAACAATATTTATAAATTTTAGTAGATATGGTGATGTGAAGAATTTTTTAATCATTATTATATCCTTTCTAATGTGCTTCGCCCCAATTATCACCTATATTAGCATCAACGGTTAAAGGGATAGTTAATGAAACAGCATTTTGCATAATATCTTTGACTTTTTCTTGCACTTCTTGGGCTTGATTCGCATCCACCTCAAAAACAAGTTCATCATGAATTTGCATTATGAGTTTAGCTTTTATTTCACCTGATTTTATAGCATCTGTGATTTTTTTCATAGCTAGCTTGATAATATCTGCGGCTCCTCCTTGAATTGGAGCATTAATAGCAGACCTTAGAGCATAGCTTCTAACCCTACCGTTTTTATCATTAATGCCTGTGATATAGATTTTCCTGCCAAATGGAGTGGTTACAAAGCCGTTTAGTTTAGCTTCATTTTCGGTTTGCTCCATAAAGTTTTTAATTTCTGGAAATCTAGTAAAATAGGAATTGATATAATTATCAGCCTCAACATCTGTTACGTCTAGTTGTTTGGCTAAACCATATTTTGACATACCATAGATAATTCCAAAATTAATAGCTTTAGCTCTCCTCCTTAAATCTTTATCAACTTTATCTAATGGCACATTAAAGACTTGAGAAGCTGTTAGGGAGTGAATATCTGCCTCGTTATTAAAAGCTGTTATTAAGGCTTCAACTTTAGCGGTATGAGCCATTAATCTTAGTTCTACTTGTGAATAGTCAGCAGCTATTATTTTCTTACCCTTTGGGGCTATAAAACATTCTCTTATTTTTTGCCCTTCAATATCTCTTATTGGGATATTTTGAATATTAGGATTATTGGAAGATAGCCTGCCAGTTAGTGTTCCTGTTTGCATGAAGGAACTGTGAACTCTTTTGGTATCTTTATTGATAAATGATACTAGCGAATCGGTATAGGTTGATTTTAACTTTGAAAAATGGCGGTGTTCAATAATTTTTTCTGCTATTTTTTCACCATCAGCAGCTAATTTTTCTAATACTTCAACACTAGTTTTCCAAGAGCCAGAAGAGGTCTTTTTACCACCTGTTAAGCCTAAATCATCAAATAAGATTTCACCTAATTGTTTAGGAGATGCAATGTTAAATTCTTTACCTGCTAAAACATGAATTTCATGTTCTAGGGTATTAATTTGAGCGGAAAATTCCTGACTTAGAGACTTTAACTTTATACTATCTACTTGCACTCCATTTCGCTCAATCATATTTAGGATTGAAACTAAGGGATTGTCATATTTTTCATAAATCTCAACTTGCCTTTCGTCGATTAATCTTTGTTTGAAATAGTTATAAAGCCTTAGGGTTATATCAGCATCTTCTGAAGCATAGTCATAGGCTTTTGCAATATCGATTGAGGCAAATGGTTTTTGATTTTTGCCTGTTCCACAAATTTCAGAATATTTGACAGTGTCATAATCAAGGTGGAGTTTTGCAAGCTCATCCATTGAATGACCGTTCTTTACACCATCTAAAACATAAGACATAATCAAAGTATCAGCAATTGGAAAGATGTTAACTTCTTCGCCTAATTTTTGATATTCATTCTGGAATATATGGATATCATATTTCATATTATGACCAATTTTTAATAATGATTTACATTCTAAAATTGGTTTTAGAGTTTGTAGAGCTTCTTTTATATCAACTTGTTTGATTGATTTTTTTGTTGTAACAGGTTCTGCAAATAAATCTGCGGTAGTTCCTGTTTCAGCCTCATCTGAATAATGTCTTATTGGAATATAAAATGCCTCATATTCGTCCATAGAGATTGAAAATCCAACCATATTGGCCGTCATTGCGTCAAGAGAATCGGTTTCTGTATCAATTGCAATATGAGAAATGTTTTTTGCTTTATTTACGATTTTTTGTAAGTCTTTTAACTCTGTGATGAGTTTATAATTTTTTTCTTTCTTTTTTGGTGATTGATCTTCGAAATAGTCAACTCCGCCATATTCTGATAAAATCCAATTTTCAGCCCTATTTTTTAGGCTTTTAAAATCATATTGTTCAATGAACTTTTTTAACTTTTCTGCAATTGGTTTTTCCCTCTTATAGCTTTCAATACTATTTGGAAGTTCAATATCGTCTTTTAAGGTTACAAGTTTTAGAGATATTAGAGCATCTTCAGTATGGGCAATTAGCTTTTCTCTTCTTTTGTTTTGTTTAATCTCATCAGCTCTTGCCAAAAGATTATGAATATCACCAAATTCATTGATTAATTGGGCTGCGGTTTTTACTCCAATACCTGGAACACCTGGAATATTATCACTACTATCACCTGCTAGGGCTTGAACTTCTATAACCTTGTTTGGAGTGACACCAAATTTTTCTAAAACTGCAGCCTCATCCATATTTTTATTTTTCATAGGATCATAGAGTTTGACACCATCACCCACCAATTGCATCAAATCTTTATCAGCAGAAACGACCGTTACTTCCATATCAGCTTGTCTTGCTTGCTTGCTCATGGTTGCAATTAAATCGTCAGCCTCAAACCCCTCCATTTCTAAATATGGGATGTTTAGAGCTGTTACAGCTTCTCTTATAATTGGGAATTGTGGTTTGAGATCTTCTGGGGTTTCGTCTCTATTAGCTTTATATTCACCATATATATCATTTCTAAAGTTTACTCTTTTGGCATCAAATAGAACAATAGCATAGTCAAATTCTGGATGAGATTGTAAGAAATTCATCATCATAGAGGTAAAGCCATAAACGGCATTTACAGGGGTAGATTTTGAATCTGTCATTGTTGGGATTGCATAATAGGCTCTAAATATATATCCCGAACCATCGATTAAACATATTTTTTTCATTTATATTTCCACTTAATTAACTGGGTAGTCATCTTACAAAAAATACAAACTTGCTTTATTTGCTATTTTTCTTTATATTGTCGTTAGAATTTCATTCAAAATACTCCAGTAGTATGAACAAATTCTACCTAAATATACAAAAAACTAGCCTCAAATCAAATTATATTTTTTGTAAGATGGCTACTGATTTTGAGATTATTATAGCAATTGCAACCAAATTTGGTTATAATAAAAGATATTTGTTAACAAAGAAAAGACTAGAAAGAAGATGAATCTAAAAACCCTAACTAATGCAATAAAAAATAAAAAGATAGTTCCTTTTTATATGCCTTTGGTTGATTTAAAAACCGAACGAATCTTGGGGCTTGAAGTATTAGCTAGAATTTTAGATGAAGATGGTAATGCTATTTCTCCTTTACGATTTATTCCTGTAGCAGAAAAACATAATTTGATGCATTCAATCACAAAAGCATTATTAGAACAAGCATGTGCTTTTAATAATGGTTTATTTCATGATGGGATTAAGTTAAAAATTGCATTAAATCTTAGCTCAAAACAAATAGAAGATAATGAAATTATTGAAATTATAACTAATGCTCTTGATAAAACAAAAATGCTTTATGATTTATTAGAAATTGAAGTTACAGAAAATGAAGATTTTGATAATATAAATAATGCTATTAAAAATATTGATGAGCTAAAAGGGCTTGGTATTGAGACTGCAATAGATGATTTTGGTATAGATTTTGCTGATTTTAATCGTTTGGAACAATTGCCTGTTACAAAAGTAAAAATTGATGCTAGCTATATTTTTGAATTAGGAAAGTCAGAAAATAAGGAATTTGTAAAAGAAGTTGTCAAAATAGCTAAGAAAATGAAAGTTAGAACTCTGGCAGAGGGTGTTAATACCGAAGAGCAGATAGAATTTCTAAAAAAAGTAGGATGTGATATGGGTCAAGGATTTTATTATGGAGCACCCATGAGCGAAGATGATATTTTAGACTTGCTAAAAAAATAAAGGAGCTAGAAAATAGCTCCTTTCTTTGATTATAATCACTTCTTGATAGTTTCTGGCTTCTTGAGCATACGACTTATTGTGATGCTCGAGAATGACAATAATTACCCAATTAAATTGGGTTATCTTCTGTCGCCGAATAGTCTTAATAATGCTAGGAACATATTGATAAAGTCCATATAAAGACTTAGAGCCCCTGCAACTGCTTTTCTGCTGGCGGTATCACTAGAATCGCTTGAGTAATACATTTGTCTGATTTTTTGAGTATCATAGGCTGTTAGACCTGTGAATACAATAACTGTTAAAATTGATAAAGCAAAGCTCATGCCTGGGCTTCTCATAAATATATTTACAATTGAGGCGATGATTATTCCCCATAGACCCATTCTCATAAAGGCACCCATACCATCAAGATTTTTCTTGGTAGTATATCCATATAAACTCATAGAACCGAAAGTTGCTGATGTGATTAGGAAAATCTTAACCACACTTGCACCGGTATAAAGAGTTAGGATTGGAGATATTGAAATACCCATAAGGGCAGAAAAACCCCAGAAAACACCTCTTACTTGAGAGAGTGTTCCTCTTGATAATACCCAGCTAAA
>DHQH01000063.1:0-3863 GCA_002410125.1 Alphaproteobacteria bacterium UBA5343 | reverse complement strand
AGCTAAAACCAAAAATTAAAAATAATGGAGACAGCATTGCAAGCCAACCAAGACCACTTAGGGTATAACCTTGTGGAGTATTAGCAAAAAATAGAGTTCCAAGTGGAGTGTGTAGTGACAACCAAGAAGCAAGAGCTGTAATTAATAGTCCTGCTGTCATATAGTTGTAAACTGACAACATATGTTGTCTTAAGCCTTCATCAATGGTAGTTGTGGTTGATGATGTGGCATAATTTGTTCGTTCTATCATATTTACCTCATATAGTTTATGTTTTTTGTTACTAATAATATGGGTGATAAATTTGATATAATCAAGAGTATTTGGAAAAATTGTTTGAGATATTTAAAACAAAGATAGAAGCCCTTGGGCCTCTATCTTTTATATGATTATTAAAGTGCTTACTAATAAAGCGATTAATAAGATAATGATGAAACTATTATCTGTTAATTTAGAGCTCACCTTTTTATTACAAAATTTGCTGTAGATAATAAAGGTGATTAGTTGCATTCCAAGCAAAATAAAAATAACCAATTTTGCTTTTATCGTTGTTCCCAATGACCATATTGGTTTGATTGGGTGTAAAATATCCAAGAAATTATTTAGCATAAAATGTTTTTCTTCGATATGTTTTTCAACAATTTGTAAGAGTGCTAAGATTTTTGTTCTCATAACTGACTTGTGTTTAGGTTAATAATAAAAAAAAATAGGCTGAACTAGGTATTATGGTAGCAGAATCTGTAACTTTTGTCAAATTTGACAAAATAAAACTATTATTATTAATATAACTCCCAAATTTATTGGAAAAAAATAGATTCCTGCATTCGCAGGAATGACGATAGTGGATGGGGGATTGGTTATTATTATTTTAATTTGGGTTTTAGTTCCGCAAGGAGGTTTTTGCTAGAGGCTTTTATCATTTGAAAAACTTGCTCAAAACCATTATTGCTATAATATGGATCGGGTACATCTTCACCAAATTCTATAGTGTAATCTAGCATTTTAGTAATTTTTGCTCGTTCATATCTATTATCATCAATTGGTCTTTTGGCTTGAATGTCATAAAAATTGGCACTATCCATCGCAATGATTAAATCAAAATCTTTGAAGTCATCAACTCTTAGAGGACGGGATCTTTGGTTGGAAATATCAATACCATGTCTTTGGGCGGCTTTGATAGACCTTCTATCTGGAGCATCCCCTGAATGATAAGAGGAAGTGCCTGCAGAATCTATAATAAATTTATCCTGCAGGTTTTCTTTTTCTACCAAATTTCTGAATACACCTTCGGCAGTTGGAGAACGACAAATATTCCCCATACAAACAAACAATACTCGGTATTGGTTGGTTGATCTTTCTGTCAAAGACTAGCCTCCTGTAGCTCCATAAGTTTCTTTTGCATATTCAACATATCTTTTATGATAATATTTTAATTTTTCTTCCACTAGATAGTTAATGCTTCCTTTTGGAAATTCACCATTACCATTTCTAATGCCTGCTTTTTTACCAGTTAAGATTTCTATACCATCATCAACTGTATCAATGGCATAGATAGTGAATAAACCATCTTTACAAGCCTGAACGACATCTTCTCTTAACATTAAACTTTCAATATTAGTTCTTGGAATGATTGCACCATGTTTGCCATTTAACCCTTTGGCTTTACAAACATCGAAGAAACCTTCAATTTTTTCATTAGCCCCACCAATTGGTTGAATATGACCGAATTGATCGATTGAACCAGTAACAGCAATCGATTGCTTAATTGGAACATCTGATAGTGAAGATAAAAGTGCATAATATTCTGTAGATGATGCCGAATCGCCATCAACACCACCGTAAGACTGCTCAAATACGGTTGAAGTTGAAAGTGATAATGGTCTATCTTTGGCAAATTTATTTGCAAGTAAAGATTTTAGAATTAGAGTACCTTTGGTATGGATTGGTCCTGATAATTCTATTTCTCTTTCAATATCAATAAACTCTCCTCTACCAATTCTGGTTTGACAAGTGATTTTAGCAGGTTTACCAAAGCAAATTCTGTTTAAATCATAGACAACAAGACCATTAATTTGACCAACAACAGAGGTTTCGGTATCAATCATTATGGTACCTTTTTCAATTTGCTCTAACATAACTTCTCTTACTCTATCATTTCTGTAATATTGAGCATTAATAGCTTCATCAATATGTTTTTTACCGATAGTGTTAGATTTTGCTTGTTTTGCCCAATAATCAGCTTCTTTAATTAAATCACCAACTGATGCAATGTGAGCTGTTAATTTTTCTGAACTACCAGCAATTCTTGATGAGTGTTCAATAATTTTGGCAACTGCTTGCTTGTTGAGGGACCTTAATTGTTTTTTCTTAGATAAAGAGCCTATTAGTTTAGCATATTCTGTTTCATTTTTCTTAGTTCTATGCATAACAGATGCAAAGTCAGCTTCTACTTTAAATAAATCGCTAAAATCTGGATCTCTTTCTGATAGGATAGAATATACATCATATTCTCCAATCAGAATAACCTTAATCTCTAATGGGATTGGTTCTGGATCAATTGAAATAGTTGTAAAACTAGAATCATCAATTGCTTCAATTTTAATTTGCTTAGATCTAATCGCTCTTTTTAGACAATCCCATGAGTTTGGTTGGGTTAATAATTTTCTGGCATCAATAAGTAAGAAGCCACCATTTGCTTCATGCAAGGCACCAGCTTTAATCAAAGTAAAGTCTGATAATAAGGCACCATATTGTTGGATTCTTTCAACCTTACCAATTAGATTACCTTGGGTTGGGTGATCTAAATAAACAATTGGAGCGCCTTTAGTACCTTTATGCTTGATGATACTGTTTACTTCAAATTTGCCCATCATATCATTGGCTCTTTTTTCTTTGATTTTTTCTAAAATCATTCCTAAACCATTTTCTTCTTCTCCATCATTTTCTTCTTGATCGATGTCTTTATTAGTGAAGCTATCTGAATTTTCTACTAATTCAGTTTCAACATCTCTTAAGAATGCTAATACATCGCGATTTTCTTTGTAATTTTTTCTGATTTTTGCAAGAGGAGCTTTAATTAGTTTTTCTACTTGTTTTTCTTGCAAGGCTTCAATTTCTTCGGCCTGTTCACCTTCCCAAGCAGGAGATTCTTTGACAGCCACTTCTAATCTTTCTTGCATGATGTTTAACTCATCCATTAAAGCTTCTTTTTCTTCTTGAGCGAGATTCTCAAACTCTTCTGGACCTAGAACATTGCCATCTTTTACAGGGGCAACAACTAAACCTGTTGGCATTCTCATTACCTTTACATTGTCACTAGTCGCAAGATTTTGTAAACCTAAGATATAATCTTCTTTTTGACTTTCATATTTATGTTCAATATGCTCTAATTTTTTCTTATATTCATCGCTTTCCATTAGATTTGATAATTTATCACTAATGTTTTCTGCGAATTGCTTCATATCTTTGGCAAATTCTTCAGCTCTTCCTGGTTTTAGGGCAATTGCTCTTGGTTTGTGAGCTTCTTTGAAGTTATTTACATAGCACCAATCCATTGGAGTTTCTCTTTGAGCGGCTTTTTGTTTAAGAATCTTTTTAACAAGGCTGGCTTTACCTGTACCTTCTGCACCTAAACAAAATAGGTTATAACCTTTTGATCTGATATCAACTCCCATTTCAACAGCTTTGATGGCTCTATCTTGACCAATAGAAGACAACATTTCGGCAAGTTCTGCTGTGGTCTTGAAGCCTAATGATTTGGTCTGGCATTCTTTGTATAAGTCTTTTGCTTTTAATTTGGAAATTGTCATATCATATGTCCTAAATTTTATTACCCTTTAAAATGTATAAATATACATATTTACAG
>DHQH01000052.1:5039-5327 GCA_002410125.1 Alphaproteobacteria bacterium UBA5343 | reverse complement strand
TTAGATGTCCATAGAATCAAAGATTTAGGCGTCTGCGACGCGGATCCACCATCAACTCCTTCTGCACATACCTACCCTGATAAAGATTCACCCCTAGGGAATCACCAATTTCAACGGCTTTTTCATCATCTACACGGCATAAGATAACACGGCTTTTACCGATTCTATCGATATGCTCTTGGAACATATTACTGGTTTTAATTTCTTCAACAATTTGCGGCTGCCAGAATATTTTTACTAAATCCACCCCTAATTTACTTCTATCAAAATAAGAGATCTTATCAAAGG
>DHQH01000052.1:368-4905 GCA_002410125.1 Alphaproteobacteria bacterium UBA5343 | reverse complement strand
AATAAGAGATCTTATCAAAGGTTACACCATCAATACAGATTTTATAACCTCTATCTTGTGCAAAACATTTTGCCCAATGGAAAGCATTAAGATCGCTCAAAATATCTACTAATTGCAGCTCTAATACGATTGATGGTTTCATACTTGCATTGATATTATCATCAAATTTTAGAAATTCTTCTGAAAGAATTGTTGAAATATTTAGATTGATACTGAAATCACGATTAAGCGATCCATCATCATGCTTATTAATATTAGCTAGCACCCTTTTATCTAAAGTCTCTGTCATATGTTGAAAAAGCCAAGGACTAGTAGAAATATCAATATCAGGCAACACCATATCTCGCAAATCACCTATTGATACAAATACCTCATCAAATATCATTTGCGGTTGAGCTTTACCAATCATCGCACAAACAGATTGCCTTCTAACCATTGATGCAAAATCAGCTCCAGATAATGCCTTTTCAACCTTGGCTAAAATATCTGCTGTAAAAGGCCTCATATTACTAACTTTATTAACCACTGATGTTTGATTGTTTTTAGCTATTTTATGCCCAGTCATTGAAGATGCATCTGTTATAAATTCACCACTATCATGTTTTGCATCACTAATTTGTTGCACCACTTTTGCAAATTTTGCTAACTCTTTATATAAATCATAATTCTTTGAAAACTTTTCATCTCTTGGCGAATGAATAGACTCTAATAAAGGATCATCATTAAATAAGAATTTCAACTTAACAAGCCCAGCATAAATTTCATCTTCATATTTATCGACATAAATAATTATCAAATCATCATTACTAATAACAAAAACATGACCTTTTTTCTCTGATATAATTGGTGAAAATGTATCAACAATAATTCTTCTATGATAATCTTTAACTGTTTCTTTTTGAAGCTTAGACATATAAATATGAATTGCTTTATAACCCAAAGAATTAATAGAAATCCTCTTTAGAAAATCTAATAATAGATCATCTTTTCTAACTGTTGGATTATTTATTTCCTTTATTGGCTCTACCTTATCAAGCATCATTTAGCTCCAGTCTTTAAGATTGATAAACTATCCAAGTTCTGAATAGAATAACACTCATTTCTAGCACCACCGGCTAAATATTTTTTCCTAATTGAACATTCATCTATTGTGCATTTATTACCCAATGGACAACTCATCTTAGTCATCGCTCCAATCATTGTATCAATATAATAACCTTGGAAAACACTAATACCTCGCTTAAGCCCCCATTTAAGAGATTTCTCAGTTTCACACCTAATTAATATAACCCTCTCAGCTCCAATTCTTTCAATCATCTCTTCTACTGATTTATTATATTTATCAGAAATCACATTAGGATTCCAAATCAACTTTACATAATCTGTCTTAAGTTTTGATATATCCAAAAAGTCTAAAGTCGCCATATCAACTGCATCAAGTAGCACCTTATGACCACCTTTCCACAATAATTCTCTTGCCTCATAGAAAAGATTCAGATTATAAAAAACATCCATTAGCTGAAATTCAACAGCAATCTTTTGACCTGATATTAAAAACTTTTTAGCAAAAGCTACAAATTCTTTAGAAAACACACTAGACACATTTAAATTCAGATTAAGCTGTGGAGGCTTTACAAAATCCTTAACATTAGTAAAAGCATTTAACATCCTCTTATCTAAAGTCTGGGTTAAATGTTGAAACAGCCATCCATCAGATAAAATATCAATATCGGGCGATAAACTATTTGAGAGTTCTTTCATTGATGTAAAAAACTCCTGAAAGACGACTTCCATATCTTTTGTATTAGCACCGACCTTTATTGCGTTTTGCTTTCTAACAAACTCTTCAACCCCAACTAACGATAATTTATTTATAATGCTATCCAAATCTTCAGCATCTATTTTCTTCAAACTATTTAAAAGAGTATCTTTCGTGATATTGCTTCCAGAATTTTCATATAAGTCATTCACCACATCATATAAACGATAATAATCTTCAGGGAAGTCATATATTTTGGCGAATTCACTATCACCATTTTCTACAATAAAAGGGTCATGTCTTAACATATTTTTTAGAGTTTTAATAACCCCTGCAAATTCATTATGAAAAGCACCTTTACCAATTATAGCAAAGTCCTTATTAGACAAGACAAACAATTCAGCCGAACAGGCCGAAACAATATCATCCATCAATCTTCTAAAGATTCTAACATTATTGACCTGTCTATTGCCTAATTTTAATTCTGAAAACTTAATATATAAACAAGCAAGACCAGATGCTTCAATGCCAATTCTATCTAAAGCATCTAACAACTGTCTCTCTGACCTAAGTGTTTGCTGTTTACTCATTAAAAACTCTTCTTAAAAATTAAAAAACAATAACCCTATATAACACAAACAAGTTGATAATTATTTAACCTTTTTCTGATTATCCGATATTTTATGACCATTCACAAAAAAACCTTTATCATTTAGCTTAATATTATATTTTTCTTTACCTTTACCTACAATCTTTGCATAAACCCTAAATGGAGCAATCATAAATGCTAGTGGATTAATTTTTTGAGCCATTTGAGCAAAATTTGGATCTTTAGGATCTAAAGCCAAACTACCAAGTCCAACCGCCTCCAAATCTAGATCAATATTAGGTGCATTATTCTTTTTGAAATTCACCTTACCTTTTGATTTAACAGTAAAATCATCCCCTATAATATTTAGGTTTTTAATCTTAACCACAGCATCTTCTTCAAAACCACTAATTTTTGCCATTGGAGCTGGAGCAGGAACCATTTGACCTACAACTTGTCCTGCAGCTTGAGCTTTTTGCTGTTGTGCTAATTGCAAAGGAATTTGCCATAATTTTTTACTATTAACCCCATCTATTGCAATATCTAACAATGCCTGTTTAAAACCAATACCAGTTTTATTATTCATTCCAAAACTAATATCAATATCATCATGCTTATTATCTCTACTCACAGCTTTCAAACCGTAATTAATATTAGCAATTTGCAATTGCTTACCATCCTTATTCTTGAATGCTAAATCAAACATATTCATATCTACAAATAAATCATCATATATCTTAATATCAACATCATCAGTAAAATTCATATTACTAGAATTAATATATTTCGCCATTTTCTCTGCTAATTTTTTCTGATTCGCGGGATTAAACCCCTTCATTTTAGAAACCGTTGTAAATCTAGCGATATTTACCATATCGCCACTTCCAGCCTTAGCTATTCTAATCCCTTTAATTTGCAAATCATCATTAACATCCATAACCCCAATCTGATCATTTAATTTTACAGATTTTTTAGTAAAACTCATCTGAGCAATTTTAGCAAAAATTGGTTGACTCTTAGATGCAATCTCCACTCCTGCAAAATCAGCATCAGTACCAGTAAAAATTGACAATATCGGATTCCAAGTTACATCAAGTTTAGCACTTCTTGCCTTAATATAAGCAACTATCGCCCCACTCATATCATGAACAAAAATCCCCTTAGATGTTTTAAAGTCATAAAACTTAAATTCATTATCACTAATTTCTTTTATATCAAAAGTTAGATCATTAAAATTAATATCATAACCTTTATTATTTTTCATTTTGAAATTACTAATCAAAACCTGACTAATTTTACTAATCTCTGATGTTTTACCAATATTCAACTTATCAAAACTACAAACCACCTGATTTGATTTTTCATAATTCTCAATTAAATTTTTTACAATCTTTTTAATCTGGTCATCACCATCAACCAATATATCACTACTCTCATCAATATTAGCAATATTATCTAATAATTTTTGGGATTCGTTATCACCTTCAGAAATAGCTTTTTCAAAATACATCTTAGCCTTATCAATATCTCTTGCACCAAGTTTTCCATCCAAATAAAACTTTCCAATTTTTCTAGTTGCACTAACATCTCCAAGCTCTTCAGCTTTTTCATAATACATCAATGCTCTCGCATAATTTTGATCTACCCCTGTTGCACCTTCAAACATTTCAGCAACCCTAACACAAGATCTAACACTTCTATTCTCACAAGCATTATTATACCAATCCCATGCAATTGCTAAATTAGCTTCAACACCTAAGCCATTTTCATAAATATACCCCATATAAAAATTAGCATTACCATCACCTGTCTTTGCAACAGGCTCTAATTCTGCAATTGCTTTTTCATATTCACCTTTTTTTAAATAGTCATATCCCTCTTGAACTCCAGCCATACCCCACACTGGAAACAAACAACCAATAAATAACACAAACCAAAATCTATATCTCATAAATCACCTATTTTTTAACTTCACTAGCCTTACTTAAAATATCCATAGCAAAGTCATAATGCTTTGTAAAAACCCACACCAACGATAATATTAAAATCATCGCTATAAAAATATATTGCTTGGGACTATCTTTCTTTGCTAATCTTTTTTCTCTCATTTTAAGGCGAATATCCCAATATTTATCTTTTATTTTTCTAATCATCTAATCTGTCTTCCTTATAGTTTATTACCACTATTT
>DHQH01000052.1:0-195 GCA_002410125.1 Alphaproteobacteria bacterium UBA5343 | reverse complement strand
AACCACTATTTAACAACAAAAAGCAAATAACGGCTACAAAAATATAAAAGATTTTAAATTAAATTTTCATTTAAATAATAATTTACTTAATTTTTCTATTGCCAAATTAATAAAATAGATGTAAATATATCGATATATTTTTATCTATTTCAAGGTTTTAAATATGGACAAGAATTTAACAATATTGGCCTCCCC
>DHQH01000033.1:16114-19665 GCA_002410125.1 Alphaproteobacteria bacterium UBA5343 | reverse complement strand
TAACCAACTGAGCTACTCCGCCTTGTGTCTTGAAAAGATTTTTATATTCTTTTGAGCTTATTGTCAATAAGAAAAATTAAAAAAATATCTAATAAACAATTATAGGCTTTCTATCCTTAATATCATATTCTAACTCTTCTTCCATATTATCAATTAGATAATCATATTTACCTGTATTTATTCGCCAAATAGCAGTTAGTCTTTGCTTGGAGAATATGTCACCTCTAGTGATTAGGTGTATTACTTTATAATAATTAGCTAAATATCTATCTTGGATATGGTTTTGCCCCTCTGCTAAGGTTTTTAAGTAGCCAATTGGCAACCCTCTTAGATAATGTCCAATTCTCCAACCATAGTTCTTGTTAAGAGGAAGTCTGGCTAAGAATGGCTCTGATAAGGCATATCTATCAATGATATGAACATTAGGTCCTGTATGAAGTCCAAAGGCTCCAATATATCTATAAATCACCATTGATTTTGGACGTTTTTGATCCCAAATCTTTTCCGTTGGTATTGTATGAAAATTCTTAGCAAAATAAGTATTACTTCTATACCATGCAGCTCTCTCATTGATAATATTGGTTGGTTTTATTTTCATAGTTTTCACGTCATCTCTAATTGCTGGAGTTCCAATCATAAATAAACAAATACATAAAATTAAAAATGAGGTGAAGTAATTTACATTTTCATTCATTTTTTTGCTTGAACATAAAATGAGTATAGAGGTGAAAAATGGAACTGCGAAAAATCTACCGCTCATAAAATCTCCACCAATTTTAAATATATAAATCATATAAAGTGTGATACCTAAAGACATTGCTCTTGCAGCTTTATTTTTCTTTTCTCGAAGAGCTATAATAAATCCTACAAAAATAACAGCCATAGTGATTACATCATTTTTACATACATCAAAATAATAAAACAAACCTTCTTTGATGTATTGAGTGGTTGTGATACCTGTGTGGAGTTTTGCGTAATAAGTGTTTGGGAATGGAAAACCATAATAAACAACTGCAAATATTAACCACAAAGCGATAGGAGATAGAGCTATAATTTCTGATTTAAGAGTGTTTTTAAGCTTAAATTCTTTAGTTTGCTTCATCGCAAAATAAACAATAGGAGCAACTAGTAAAATCATATCTAGTCTATTTACTACAGTTAATGAGCTTAAGAAGATTATCCAAAATAGCAGTTTCTTTTTATCTAAATCATCTCTTAGATAATAATATTTTTTTTGAAATAAACCAATCATTGCAAGTAATATGAATGTTAATGGTGCTTCTAGTCCTGAAGTTGAAAAATCAATAAAGCTTTTTGAGAAGATACATGTGGTCACTACTAATGTTAGCCAAGCGGTCTCTTTTTTGATATTGCCGATTTTAAAGATTGCGATATAAAGAGCTGCCATTGTGAAAGCAATAGAGAAGAAAATAGCATTAAACATTATATCTCTATAAATAAAATAGGTAAGAGATAAGAATAATGTCCATAGAGGGTTGGTGAATGATTGTACTCTCTCTATAATATTCCACCTAAGTCCATAACCGTGCACGAAATTAATAGCTGACCTAAAAGAAATCATTGCATCATCTGATATCCAAGCAGTTTTTATGATTGCTAAAAATACTATAAACATTAAGCAAGAAATAAATGCAATTGGCATTCTTTCTTTATAAATATTTTCAAACTTAAATTTAGCTTCGTCGGCTCTAAATCTTACATTTCTTTTTTCTACCATTTTCTCTCACAATCAATATTATCAGTATCTAGTCTATTTAGAACTATATTATTTATTTCTAAATTATGGGTTGGTTTTATGTAAATGTCTATGATTTCGTGATGGGTATCCATACTAAATTGAATACTGTTTTTAGCTGTCATAGAATTATTCTTGGTTTTAAGAGTGATTTCTGTGTTGTTTCCTGGTGCTAATAGTTCCCACTTCCCATATGGAATATAAACTTGCTTAACTCCGATTTGTTGGCTTGCTCTAATTTTCAATTTAGGGTGAGTATTGTCAAAAGATATATAAGAATTGTCAGTTGAAGTGAAGAAGTAATTTGGGATATTTATCTCACAGTTTGTACGATTGATACCTATTTTATTTTGTTCTAATTTAGCATAAATCATAAAATGTGGTCTGTGATTACTACATTTTTTATGAGTGGTTGCCTCAATATCTTTACAAAAGGCTTGAATGTTTATTTTTCTATAATCTCTTGCAAAAGCCTTACTATTTCTTAAATAATAGCCTGTTTGATAATATTTAGGCTCTCCACCAAACATATAAATAAGCTCTGGTTTCCTTTTTAGGATATATGCTCCATCTCCTAGTTCATGTCCTAACATTCCATTACCGAAATGTTTTGGTTTGTTGTTGGCAATGTGTTTGTCGGTTAGTCCAAAGGTATCAATCATTTGATTTTTTGAGAAATATGGAAAAGAGCCGGTTGGATCAACAGCGATTAATAAATCTTTATCCTTAAACATATTGTCAATTGCAGTGGCATGATCTTTTAATGACCATTCCCACATTTCAATTTTGGCCTTGTTTACATATTTATGAGCTAGGTTTTGTTTTATATTCATAAATATAAAGATAGAAAAAACAACTAGTGCAATAAGGATAATGATGTTGTTTAATTTAGTTGATTTAGCAATATCTGATAGCATGATTGAGATTAAGAAAATCACGATTACAAAAGGTCTAAAAGCTGGGAAAATGTCTCCACCAACTGATATTACATAAACCATATAAAGAATGATAGTTAGTAATGGGATGTAAATCTGTTTTTGTTTTTTTATCATTGCATAAATAGATAGAGCAATAGTTGGGATTAGCATATATAGATTTATTTTTAAGAACTCTGATGTGTATGACCAACCGTCAGTAAGTCTTTTGGAGGTGAAAGCTAATTTTGCTCTAGAGGTGTTTGGTTGCCAATCTCCATAATAACAAATTCTAAATAATTCATGGGCGATAAATATTGCAACAGGAATGGAGATAAGTTTGCAAAGCTTTTTGAAGTTATCTTTATTAATTCCGTTAAATAAGAATAGGGCAAGAGTAAAGATTGCAATTAAGATTGGGCTATCAGCTCTGGTTAAAACAACAAGAGAGATTAAAATGCTTGGGGTCCAGTTTGTTGGATTTTTATGGTATAAAACAAAAGCAGATGAAAAAAGAGCTATTAATAATGCATGTTCTAATCCTCCAACTGCCCATATTGAAATACTTGGGTGGCTTGCAAAGAACAGGGCTGGAATTAATGCGATAAGGGCTGTTTTATAATCTTTGGGGGTTATGTAATAGATTATCATGAATAGGGTGGTGAGCATTGAAAAAATACCCAGATATCTAGTAGCATCAATAAGGTCTATTCCAAATAATCCTAAAAATGAAATAGCAATCACCCATAAGAAGTTTGTGTAACCTTCTACATATTCCCCTATGTTCCAAACTAGTCCGTTACCCTCAAGGAAGTTTTTGGAATAACGAAGTGAGATTAGAGCATCATCAGCTATAAATGGTATACCACTTTATTTCAAAC
>DHQH01000033.1:455-15905 GCA_002410125.1 Alphaproteobacteria bacterium UBA5343 | reverse complement strand
ATGGTAGATAACTAATTGCTCTTTCAATTAGGACAACAGAAGAGATGATAAATAGAGTTAAAATATATTTATATTCGTTTAATATTTTTTTCATAATCTATGCCTTTTTATATTTTAGTAGTTTGAAATAAAGTGGTAGGACTAAAAATCTGATTACGGTTATTAGGAGTAATGTTTTTTCTAGAGTTATTATGTCTGCTAGATAGCCGATCAATAATCCGCTTAGAGATAAGAAAAGCGAACCAATAATTTCTCTTAGGCTGTCCATAGTTGCTCTATAATCATTGTCGTACTCTTTTTGTAGTAGAGATCCTTCACAGGTTTGTGTAATAGCATTTGATGAGGCTGATAACTCCATTAAAATAGGAGAAGCGGGGCTTGGTATACCAAAAGCTACTAAATTAATTGGAATTGAGTATGATTCACAAAATAACATAGTTTTCTCTAATCCAAATTTTTTGCTAATTTTATTAGTTTTTTTAGCTAAAAATGAACACCAAAACAAAGATATTGAAACTAGTATTCCTATTTGGAAGTAGCTGAAATATAATTTATAAAAAACAGTGCAGAACTTATCAGGAGCAAAGCAGACTATTTTTCTTGTAATGTTTATGATACTTAGTAATTGTAATTTTGCTTTCCCTTTAAACATCTTAATAGCATCTAATGTAAATTTTAATCCTTTGGTTTCTTTATGAATTTCACAGCTATTTGATGGTTCTTTTAAAAATAACCCTAAGATTAACTTTATATTTTGTTGGAGGATTGCTAAATATACAACATAAGCAATATCTAGATAATAGGCGATAAAACCAGCAGCTAAAATTATTAGACCTCTATAGAAATATTGATAACTTCTGAATTTTCCGAAATAGTAATGATAGTCTTTATTTGTATCTGACTTTTCTATCACATCATATAATAGAGCATCAGTATTACCAGAACCTAAGGCGGCTCCAGTTCCAAATAAAAACCTACCTAAAAATAGAAACATTATATTAATTTGACCCAAAGCATAACATATGAAACCTAAAAAAATAAGTATATCTCCAGCAACACAGGTACCTTTTCTACCAAGGTATTTATCAGAGATAATACCTGTTGGGATTTCCATTATAACTTTTGTCATCATCCCTGTAGCAAATAATGCAGATATTATGAAATATGAATCAATTAATTTTAAGAAATATAGTGGTGAGAAAAAATACATAGGGCCTGATAATATAGTATATATCACTGCCATTAATTTTAAATTTCTGTTATATTTATTGGTCATAAAATATTTCCTTAGGCGGCTTCAATAAAGTTTGCCATTATTTTCTTTAAGCCAGCTTTTTCAAATGAAATTTCTAGTTTTTCGCCTGATATGGTTACAATGCGACCATAACCAAATTTTTGATGGAATACCCTTTGGTTGATACTCCATGTGGAATTGCTAGAAACTGCTTTTTCTTTGACCTTTTTATTAGCAAAGAAGTTATTACCCCAGCTATCATTATTGTTATAACTTTTATTATAATAATTTGGCTCTTCTTGATACTCATTATAATTGTAAGAGCTGTTTGAATGACTATTATTGTTTTTTATGTTTAAAAACTCTGGTGAGATTTCACTAATAAATCTTGATGGGTTGTTATTTTGGTATTGTCCATATAAAAATCTAGTAGAAGAGGAGAGTATCCAAAGTTTTTTCTTGGCTCTGGTTATACCAACATAGGCAAGTCTTCTCTCTTCTTCTAAGGCTTCTAAACCGCCTTCATCAAGGGTTTTTGAGTGAGGGAATAATCCTTCTTCCCAACCTGGTAAGAATACATTATCAAATTCTAACCCTTTAGCTCCATGAAGAGTTATAATGCTGACGGTTTCGCCATTATCATTACTATCATTATCCATTACAAGGCTTACATGCTCTAAGAAACCATAGATATTTTCAAAATTTTCTCTTATAACACCTGTTAATTCATTTAAATTTTCAATACGACCTTTCGCATCTGGAGTTTTCTCATTTTCCCACATTTTGATATAGCCACTATCTTCTAGTAAGTGAGAGATAATTTCATAATGTTCGATATTATCATCTTTAAGGGCTATTTTTAATTCCTCATAAAGTTCTACGAACATTGCAGCTTGAGATTTTGCCTTACCTTTAAACATGTTTAATTTAGACATTTCTTTTAGGGCATTATAAAAAGACATTCTATTTTGATTGGCATATTGATAGATGTTTTGCAAGGTTGCCTTACCAAATCCTCTGGTTGGTTTATTGATTATTCGCTCAAATGCTAAATTGTCACTAGATAAAACTAATAATCTGATATAGGCAAGAGCATCTCTTATTTCTGCTCTTTCATAGAATTTTAATCCGCCGATAACTTTGTAAGGAATATTGTGAGATATAAATTCTTCTTCAAATTTTCTGGTTTGGGCTGCGGTTCTCACTAAAATTGCCATAGAAGAATAGGGAGCTGATTTTAATCTTAGATTTTGGATTTCTGTGATAATTTTACTTGCTTCTTCAATATCATTATAAACAGTTAATACATTTACTTTTTCATTCTCACTTTTTTGAGCTTCACTGTTATCGGCGACTATTAGATCTTTACCTAACCTGTTTGAGTTGTTTTGAATTAGGCTTGAGGCGGCAGAAAGAATGTTTTGCGTAGATCTGTAATTTCTTTCTAACCTGATAGTTTTTGAATTATCATATTCTTTTTCAAACCTAAGAATATTACCAACTTCTGCTCCACGCCAAGAATAGATAGATTGGTCATCATCACCAACACAGCATATATTCTTATGTTTTTGAGAGAGTAATCTTAGGAGTAAATATTGGCTAACATTGGTATCTTGATACTCATCTACCATTATGTATTTGAAACGGTTTTGATAAAATTCTAATACATCTTTATTTTTTTTTAGAATGTTTAGAACATGTAGGATTAAATCACCAAAATCAACAGCATTTAATTCTAATAGTCTTTTTTGATATTCCATATAAAGAGCTGGAATTGAAATATGAGAATGATGATTTTCATTTATTACATGCTCTGGATTTAATCCTTTGTCTTTATATCGTTGAATTCTGCCTAAGACTGCGATTGGTGGGTTTTTAGAAGTGTCTATACCTCTTTCTTCTAATATCTTTTTAATTAGTCTTTTTTGGTCATCATCATCAATAATGGTGAAGTTTGAATCAAGATTGATTAGATGAGAGTGTTTTCTTAAAATCTTTGTACAAATTCTATGGAATGTCCCAAGCCATACAGATTCAACTTCTGCACCGATATAGTTTGTAACTCTTTCATACATTTCTTTTGAGGCTTTATTGGTGAAGGTTACTGTTAGGCATTCCCAAGGTCTGGCTAGTCCTAGTGATAAGATATAAGCAAGTCTGGTGGTTAGAACTTTAGTTTTGCCTGTTCCTGCACCAGAGAGCACTAAAAGAGGTCCATTAGTTGTGGTAACTGCCTCTTTTTGTTCTTTATTTAATCCTTTTAGGAGCTTATCTGACTGATTTAAAACATCTTTATTTTCTGTTATCGAATCGTCTAGTTCGAAAATATTATCACCAAACATTGTTTATTTTATCCGTATTTACTTGCTAAGCCCCTTAAAAAGGACTATATTTAAACTATAAATTATCATTAATCAAAGAGTATATATGGAGTAATATTTTTAGTATATAATATCAATATAATTGTACACAATATCCTGTTAATTATATGAATGGGAGAAAAAAGATGCCAAAGACATTAAATGGAAATTATATTAGCGAAGCTGCTAAAAATTTTAGCCAAGCTGATAAGTTTTGGTTAAAAGGTAAACATGATAAAGCTAGGACTTCTTATAAGAAATCTATAGATTTGTATATGCGCGAAACTGATATTGAGGGTAGGGCATCGGCTCTTAATAGACTTGGAGAGTTGGAGCTAAGTCTTCATGAGTATGATGGTGCAAAAATGTTATTCTCTACAGCTTGTACTTTGGTTAAAGGTCTTCCTGAATATCAAACTTTATATGCAAATATTGTGTTTAATAAAGCAAAGTTAGCTACTGAAACTAATGATTATAAGCATGGATTAAAACGTGTTAAACAAGCTGAGGATATAGTTAAAGCAACTAAAAACAATGTTCTTTGGGGTGATATATTAGAGCTTAAGTCATATATTTATCAACAACAAGGCAATGAAAAAGAAGCTTTGGATGCAATGGTAATAGCCTCTAATCTTTATAAAGATGCTAGAAATAGTATAAAAGAAGCATCTGTTCTTAGATCTATGGCTAGAATTTTGATTAAGAATAAGGATTATGATACTGCTCATGATTTATTAGAAAGATGTAAAATTCTTTATCGTGAAAATGGTGACCTATTGGGTGAGGCTAGTGTTTTGACTGCAATTGGCAGTCTTAGGTTGAAGATAGGTGATATTGAAAAATCTCGTAAAGCCTTAATGAAATCTGTTGCCCTATATGATAAAGCCACCCATGCGAAGGCAAAAGCAGAGACTTTGCTTTACCTTGCAAGGGTAGAGGCTAGTGATAAAATTCATGGAGATTTTCACAGGGCGAAGATACATTATAAAAAAGCTATTGAAATATTCAATTTTTTGGGTAATGATAGTTTGAAAGAAAAAGCTATAGATGAATACTATAAATTCAACAAAAACAATGTGATAAATTAATTTATTAAACTATCACTTTAAATTATAAAGGGTGTTTTAAAGATGAGCAATTTAGAAGAGTTTGGGAAATTGCAAGATTTTCTCAATAGTAAAATTATTGGCCAAGAAAAATTCACAAAATCTTTATTAATATCATTACTTGCTGACGGGCATTTGTTAGTAGAAGGTGCTCCTGGTCTTGCTAAGACTAAGGCTGTTACAATATTATCTAAATGTGTTGAAGGTAAGAGCAATAGGGTACAATTTACCCCTGATTTATTACCATCAGATATTACTGGTAATGATATTTATAGAGTTGAGACAGGGAAGTTTGAGTTTCAGGAAGGACCTTTATTTAATAGCTTTATATTAGCTGATGAGATAAATAGAGCTCCTGCCAAGGTGCAGTCTGCACTTTTAGAAGCAATGGCTGAAAGGCAAATTACAGTTGGTGGAAAAAGCTATAAATTACCTGAAATATTTATGGTGATGGCTACTCAAAACCCAATTGAGCAAGAAGGGACTTATCCACTACCTGAAGCACAGCTTGATAGATTTTTAATGTATGTGAGAATTAATCAACCAGGATTTAACGATGAGATTAAAATCTTAAATATTGTGAATAGTGAAGTTAAGGGTGAGGATAAGGACAAATTTAAGGAATTATCAAAGAAAACCATCTTTGCAGCTAGAAAAGAATGTTTGGGTGTGCATTTATCAAAAGAATTGCAAGAATATATCGTAAGGCTTGTGATTGCTACTAGAAAACCTGAAAAATATAGTGAAGAGCTTGCTAAGTATGTATTGTTTGGGGCTAGTCCGAGAGCTACGATTGCTATTGATAGATGTTCCAGAATTAATGCGTGGCTAGATGGTCGAGATTATGTAACCCCAAAAGATGTGCATGATGTGGTGTATGATATTTTAAGGCATAGGGTTATTTTATCGTTTGAAGCAGAAGCTAATGATATTACTAGTGATGATTTCATTGATGAATTAATCAAAAATGTTGCATTACCATAGTTTTTATGGGTAAAAGCAATGAAAAACTTTGTAAAATCAATATTTTCTATAAAAACTAAAAAACAAGATGGAATTAAGATCTCTCTTGAAAAATTAATTTATATGAGAAAATATTCGAATAAATCAGTGGTTTCTAATAAGGGTAGGGTAGTAAAATCGGCTCTATCTGGGGGTTACAGGTCAAAAATTAAAGGTCGAGGGCTTGATTTTGATGAAGTTCGTGAATATTCTAAAGATGATAATGTAAAAGATATTGATTGGAAAGTTACAGCAAGATTATCAAAACCTTATACTAAAATTTATACTGAAGAAAAAGAATTATCAGTTTATATGGTGATTGATCTGAGATCTAATATGAATTTTGGAACTAAAAATAAATTAAAATCATATTTAGCTAGTGAAATGGCTGGAATTATTGGTTGGTCGGCACTTTCTAATAATGATAAGATTGGAGCTTTTATAGTTACTAATGATGGTATGGTTAAAATTCCAGCACGTAGATCTAAGAATAATCTTTCAATGATATTTTCTAATATAGTCGATTTTCAGGCATCTAATGGTGTTAATACTGGGTTTTTATTGTCGAAAGGATTGTTAGAGCTCCGTAAAATTCTAAAAACAGGTAGTCTGGTTTATATTTTAAGCGATTTTATCGATTTTGATGATGATTGTAAAAAGAGCATTAAACATATAGCAAGTCATAATAATGTTAAATCGGTAATGATTAATGATGTGGTAGAGTTAAATTCTCCAGATTTTGGTAGTTATAATGTGATTGATAAGATTAATGGTGGTAGTGATTTAATTAAATCTGATAATCGCTATTGGCGAGCAAATTATGATGAGTTGGGTAAAAATAGAATTTCATCGCTCCAGGAGTTCTTTAAGTCTAATAGGGTTAGATCTTATCAAATAGATAATCAAATGAATATAAAAGATATTGTTAAATATATATCAAGATAAATAACTCAATATAAACAAACCAATACAATAAAATATGTCTAAGTATACATAATATACATTATGCGACAAATATCTTGTTATGATATTGGGATTATTGTGTATTTTGTTTTAGGTGTGTTTGTTATGTAATACTATCCCCTGCTGTGATTTATGTGTTTTTTTTATTGGTTATAATGGGGTTTGGAATTTGTTTGACTATAATGTTATTGTTGATGATTGTTGGGATTTAAATAAAAACAACGGAAGCTGAAATATAGCTCCCGTTGTTTTTATTTTTCTGCTCGAGGTCTTTGAGGAGATTTTCAATCTCTTCTTCAAGCTCTTTGTTGAGCCGTTCGGAGATTTTCTCCAGTTTATTTTGAAGTCGCAAGGTGCGGTTCCCTACCCTTACTAACCTCTTACCCTCTTTAGTCAGACGTTTATCTTCCTTAATAAGGGATTTTTTAGTTTCTTTATCCTCGAATCCCGCTAGATTGGTGTCCAATTCAAAGTTGAAACTTTTAAGAGCGTGTCGCAACACAGCGGTCTCATAAGATTCAAAGTCTGTTTCAAAGCTGGTCCGAGCTTGATTGTAAGCTCTTTCTACTTTTAATAACTTCTTAAAACCATCTCTGCTAAAAGAAGTTAGTGACAGCATAATTACTGTCATAAAAATAATAAATTTCTTCATATTTTTGGTTTTACGAGGTGTTTAAATAAACACCTCTTGGTTAAAATTTTCAAGTTCTTCCTGGAGATTGTCAATCTCTTCGTCTTGCATTTTATCGATTTTATTAGCAAGACGGATAATCTTGTTTTGCAATCTCTCGAGCTTGCGACCCTCTTTAATAAGATCGTTTTGCTCTTTTTCGAGGTTTCTAACCATAGTGGCTAAAACCTCTTCAACTACAGAGATTTTATCTCTATGATCTCCTAGTTGTTCCATGTTCACATTAAGTAGACTATCTACAGTGTGAACCTCAGGAGTTGCGTCCCCACCCTCTGTTAAGAAGACATAGGTGTCAGCAACAACAGCAGTAGCCCCACAATTATACTCATAAGCAGTATAATTTTTCTCATACTCTGCAAGAGCTTTTTTGTGCTGAGCTTCTAATTTTAAAAATGTCTCAATATAATGCTCTCTGGAGCATGAAGAGAAAAGCAGCATAGCTGCGGCGGCGAATAATAATAGTTTCTTCATTTTGTATAGTTTTATGTCCTGAAGGACTGATTAAAAATTCGATTTACAAAGTAATATAAATTAATGTTTGTATGCATTTATTAGAGTATCACAATTTGTACATTGTGTCAAATTTTGTCTAAGTGATTAATTGGGAGTATTTTTATTACTGGATCCCCGAGCTATTCCTACAAGTAGGGCTCGAGGATGACATGATGTAGACGGGAATTAAATTTAAATGCAGAAATGGGAGCTTTATAGCTCCCATTTCTTATGTAATTTCAATCACTTTTTCTCCATATTTACCATTAAGTACCCAGGCGGTTGTTTCTAACCAAGTTTGGTCTTTGTTGGTAAATAAAACTGTTTCTTCTTTTTTGTTACCAACTAAGGTTTCAAGAAGGAATAACAGTTCGGTTCCTTTTAGCTGACTAGTGTTTACAATAACTTCGTCTTGAAATATAATACTGTCAGCTTTTAGGGTTTTTGCTAGATCAACCTCAAGGTCGCTTAGCTGTGTTAACCCTTCATATTGCTCAGTTCTTCTAATTTTAATGTTAGAGTTCTGAGGGTCGGTAAGAGTGAGAGTCTTAGTCCCTCTTCCGAGCATGATGAGTATTTTCTTCATTTTCTTTGGTTTTTCACTACCAAATAATCCTAACAGGATTAAGTGGTAAAAATTCATCAACTAGGTCATATCTTTCGATATTAACCTCCATATTTTCTAGCAATCCCTCATAAGTCCATGAAAAGTTCCCTAACACATCTCCTGACAAGTTACCTTGCATAATGAAAGAGTTATTATCGTTCACAACGATATTAAATTTCTCATTATTCAGCTCCTTAGGGTTGGGATGCTGTGTAGCACTCATCTTTTTCAGGAACAAGCCTTTAAAAGAGTCCTCTTTAGGCTCTTTTAGATAGCGGTAACCTATGTGGTAGCGACCTAGAAACCCATCTTGAAGATAGATGTGTTGCAGGTCGGTGCGGGACACAGATACCTTAACAGTATCATCAAGAGCCGCTAAGCGGTCCCTTTCGGGTTGCATGCGCAAGCTATCTTGGTGATCAAGCTCTTTAAAATACAGGTTTAGTGCATTTTGAACGCTGTCGCTTTTGGCTCTTGTTTGTTCTGCTTTATTTGACAATTTTTTATTTTGCCAAGCAAAATGAGCAATCGCAATACTCATAAAAAGTCCGATTGTAATCAATATAGCTCTAAGCCATTTATTACGAGTGTTTTTGTCTTTCATACTTCGTGGTTTTATTTAATTATACATTTCAATGCTTAAGTCTCGAAGTGTAGAGAATATCATAAATTTTAATGTTTGTCAAATTTTGTCTAATTTGATTTATGTTATTGAAATTTAAAGCAAAAAAAAGAGGGCTTAATGCCCTCTTCTCTTTAGTATCTTACATCCTATGCATGGAATGTACTCCCGAACCACACATAGCCAACATATTTCATGCTGATTTTTTCAAAATCATCAACAAAACCATTGATGTTTTTTGAGGTTTTGATGGTGAGAGTGTCATCATCTTCTATAACTTCTGCTCCCAAGATTTTTTTATATTCATCCTGAATATGAATATATAAATATCCTTCGGGTAAGTTATGATTTCTAAGGACATTAATTTCTTGCATGAATTTGAAGTTCACATCGCAAGTAAAATCATCCCCTTTAACTATGATCGAGAAGTCATTGTCAATGATCTCTATAGTGGCTCGATCAACTATGTTGGGAAGATAATGCCAGCCGATAAGGTAAACACCTTTATGGCTCATACCTACTTTTCCATATGCTATATGAGTGAAATCACTCCTAAACATCACATAGACTAATCCTAGTACAGCGACTATCGCCAATAGGATAATTAGTGACAGTGTGCTCATGGTTATTGTTTTTTTTGGTTAATTTTTGTGTACCAAATACTCCAAGAAACAGATTCAAAAAGATCTGTATCATCTTTTAGCTCTTCTTGAAGAGTTAAAACATATTGATGTTCACTTTCTGAAATATAAGTGAAACAAGCATCATGTTTTTTGAAGTTAGCTGTATGAGTGATGTCTATTTCGCCGTCTTTTTTGAAATAGTATTCATTCATAAACCTAGTTTCAAGTATGGTTTTACCTAGCTTTGTTCCACCGTACCACGACATATCTTCCCAATAACTGTAACTAATTCGGAAAAAACCATCTGTGCAGTTTATCTGACAGATAAATTCGTTTTCTACGATTTGGAATAGGTTTTTATCCTTCCTCCAAAAAGGTTTGTTGGCAATGTAATGCCTCCCAGGCATATATACTTTGTAAGGCGTTAACCCCACCATCCCTTCTGCAATATTGGTGAAAGGGAAAATTCCATAAAGGTAAATCAGGAAACCTAGTCCTAATACTACCAAAACGATAATCGTTGTCATAAATTTTGAGTTTTTATTTATAATGTGAATAATTGTACTATTTTAAGGCTTTTAATATATAGTATTATATTTTTTTGTCAATATTTACGAAAATAAGAATCGCTGAATTGAATTTTTTATATTAGAAAATTGATGTTTTGGGTTGGTTCTACTATCATTAAAACTCTTAACAAGTTATTAACAGTTTAAATAACTGAATCATTTAGATTTGCAAAAAATCTAATTTTTATTACAGAAAAAGTTTGCATCAATTTAAACGATTCCTATAATTTAAAATAAGAATTGATTAGAATAGATTTGAGTTTTTTAAATCTAGTTTTTAAATCAAAATCAGTTTTAATGAGTTTGTAGATGATGTTGTATAAACAATGTTTATATAATGTGGATATGGATGTTGATAAACTGTTAGTAACCTTGTTAATTTCTTGTTGATAAGGTGTTAAAGACTTGTGCATAACTTGTGTATAAGCCTGTGGATAACTTTGTGGAAAAGTTGTTGATAGGCTGTGCATATCCCTGTTTATAAATTGTTGGTAAGTATGTATATATAGTGTTGGTAAACACTGTATAATGCTGTGTATTTCTGTTTATTGATTATGGATATGAGTGCTTTTACCATTATTTTACAGATGGTTATGGTTTTGTATGGATTTTTATTTTACTGGATCCCCGAAATTTTCAACTTGTTGAGAATTTCGAGGATGACATTATGAGAACTGGTTTTATACCTGCTGGCTTTTATCTTTAACAGCTTGGATAAAATCTGAAAAGTTATCAAAGACAGGAACATTATTTCTTTCACACATAACTTCAATATTACCCTTTCTCCAGAAACCTTCTGGGCAACATACGATTAATTTTCCTGAATTTACATATTGTCCAAATTCTATTAATGAAATTGGTGATCTGGTTTTAGGGTCAAGATACATTGCAATAATATCTGATCTTTCTAGCATATTTTGATCCCAGTTGATTTGTTCAATAAAGTTTTTATCATCCTTTGACATTTTGATAGAGGTATCATAATCATCTCTTCTTGGATCGATAATTACAATATTGTCATTATAGTTAGTAAATTCACCACGGAATAATGACTGCCAGTCTTTGGCAATACCTCCTTCAATACTTCCCGCTAGAAAGATAGACATTCTTCCTTGAGAAGTTTCTATGTCTTTTGGGGCTTTTATTAGTATCATTTTTTGCCTTTTGGATTTGTTAAAAACTCTGGTAATTCCTTAACTGATGGAGTTCCTGCAGCTTTCCTGTGACCTCCGCCACCAAATATTTGGGCTAATTTTGCACAGTCGACATCATCTCTGTCAGTATAAAAACCTAATCTCCAAGTGTTGTCATCTAGCATATAAAATGAACAGAAAAAGTCATATTCATTTTTGCCGAATTTTGATTCAAAAAGGGATGAACTTTTAAATCCTTGATTAGCACATAGACATTTATATCCTTCAAATTCGCTATCAAAACCAATAGCTCGTAAGGTTTTTATATTGTCAAAGTTTATGAATTTTTTCATATGTTCACCTTCGATGATTTTTTCTTCTACATCAAAAGTTCCATTAATAATCTCTGTCCATAGCTTATCGTCTGGCATACAAGTGCCGTGAGCTCTCATTGCATATTCAAATGATAAAATGTCATCATTGATTAGTTGATAGATGTCATATAAGGCAAACAGCTCAATTGCTTTTGGGATTGGTTTGTTAGGGTAGAAATATTGCCAAGAAAGTTTGATAGCTGCATGGTTGATGTCCCTACTTCCTTTGATTTCTTTGATTTTACCTGCTTTTAGCCATTCTTCATATTTATTGATGTTTGAGATATGGTGATCAATCCAGATGAGTTCTGCATTTTCATTCATCTCATTCATAACTTCAATTGGCATTGTAATATCACATACGATAATTCTTTTACCATAATATTGTTTGATTTTATTTAATGGTATTTTATAGGTATGGTTATGACCTACTAACTCGCAATCTGGATAGATGCTTTTTGCGATTGCGGCACTACCTTTACCATCAAAATCTGCTATGTGATATATACATAATGTATCTGCCATTTTATTCTACCTCTATTATCATACCATCATGGGCTGGGGTTACATTATTTGGAGAGTTATCATTAACCCAATCATAATCCATCTCTGATGCCATATGAGTTATTATTGCTTGTTTAGGATTAATATAATCTATATACTCTAATACTTTATTAAAAGGTGCTTGAAAATGAGAGCCTTTTTGATTTAAACATCCCATAATTAATAAGTCTATATTTTTTAATCTATCTAAATCTTCTTTATCAATTTCCATAAAGTCGGTTAGATAGGCTATTTTGTTATTGAATATATAACCAACTAAATCGCACATATGACCGTGAAGTTTGAGAGGTAATATATTAATATTATTTATATTAAACTCTTGATATTCTGTTATTTCATTAATAGATACTGATGGGTGATATTTTGATAGGGTATCATTAAAAATATAAGAGAATCTTTTTTTCATTTCTTCGCAAAAACTCTTAATGCCGTAAGTTTGCATTGGTTTTTGAGATCTACGGTTAAAACCTCTAATATCATCAACTCCTGCGGTATGGTCATTGTGAGTATGAGTAAAAACAATGGCATCAATTTTTTCTATTTTATTATTAATTGCCTGTAATCTGAATTCGGGAGATGTGTCGATTAAAATATCAGTGTCACCATCGGAAACAAGGGCTGAACAACGAGTTCTAAAATTTTTAGGATTGTTAGGGTTACAATCACCCCACCCTCTACAAATACATGGCACTCCTGGTGCTGCACTACATCCTAAAATTGTTACTTTCATTTTCTTTTTACCTTATTAAATAGTTTATAAAAATTATCAGTTGTTGTTTTTGCCAATTCATTAAAACTAATATTTTTTAGTTCTGCTAATTGTTCGGCAGTATATTTCACAAAAGATGGCTCATTGGTTTTGCCTCGTTTGGGAACTGGTGCTAAATATGGGCTATCAGTTTCAACAAGTAATCTATCTAATGGAATATCCTTTATAATATTTCTTAAGTCAGCAGCGTTCTTAAAAGTCATAATGCCAGAGATTGATATATAAAAACCAATAGATAATGCAAGATCTGCAAGTTCCTTTGATGATGTGAAGCAATGGATAACTCCTGTGAATTTGCCTTTTTCATATTCATCTTTTAAGATTTCTATCATATCTGCATCAGAATCTCGGTTATGAATAATGATTGGGAGTTTGGTTTCTCTTGCTACTTCAATTTGTTGTCTTAGTTGTTTTCTTTGATCTTCTTTGTCGCCATAGTCATAGAAATAATCAAGACCACATTCCCCTATTGCTACGACTTTATCATTGTTGGTTAGTTCTATTAGCTCTTTATTAGTGAAGGATATTTTGCTGGCTTCGTGAGGGTGATTACCTGCTGAACAACACAGTTTACTGTGTTTTAAAGTTCTATTAAGGACTGAACTAAATTCATCTAATGAACTACAGACATTTAACATCATCTCAATTTTATGTTCATCGGCTCGTTTTAGAACCTCTTCTAATTCGTCTTCAGTTTTTATATAGTCTAAATGGCAGTGGCTATCAATTAACATCTTTTATATTATCTCTTTGTTGATATTAAAAAATATATTCATAATGGTTGATTTTCTATCCATATTAAGATTATCAACATCGTTTAGTAGTTTTACAATATCATTATATATATTGCTCCATACAAGTGGTGTCAACTTGCTGGCTATATCTGATAAATCATTATTATTTTTAGTAAACTGACTGATTAAGTTCAGTAAGATGAACTTAAAAGCATTATAACTATCATCATTGGTTAGAGATTTTTTAATTAACTCATTTAGAGCTGAGGCATCTAATTTGGGTAAGGATGCAAAAATTTCAACTAGCATATCATAAATTAAAAGCCCTTCAGCTTTATATAA
This sequence comes from Alphaproteobacteria bacterium UBA5343, assembly GCA_002410125.1. GTDB lineage: Bacteria > Pseudomonadota > Alphaproteobacteria > RF32 > UBA5343 > UBA5343. The sequence goes on along the minus strand of DHQH01000033.1, from coordinate 1,720 downwards.
AAATAGAGCATTACCAATGCTAGATCTTGCAAGGTTAGTGAGTTTTTTAATATCTACCTCGTTAATATCAATAATTGCTTTATTTATAAGTTTATCTAAGGTTTGGTTATCTAAACCATTAAAATGAAGCTTTGAGCATCTTGAATTGATGGTTGGTAATAATGCTGATGGATTGTGAGATATTAGAATGATAATGGTTTTGGCAGGTGGTTCTTCTAAAATCTTCAGAATAGAGTTAGCAGAACTTCTATTCATATCATCAACAGAATCAATGATTACAATTCTCCAGTTATTGTTACTAGCGGTCATTGATAAAAATTCATTGATTTTTCTGACTTCATCAACTTTTATAACAGCACTTTTTTTTAGATTATCGGTAGTTTCTTCGGTTATTTCATCTCCTTTATTAATCATCTTAGCAAGCTTATCTTTATCTGTTTTGATATAGTCTCGCTCAATGGTTAAGAGGTTTGGACAAGAGTTTTTCTCAATTAGTTTTAAGATTGGGTTAGTTTCATCTATTTCTAATGAAGTATAAGTATCTTTTTTAGTTTCATCTGCAGTGAGGAGAAATTTGGCAAATTTATATGCCAGAGTAGCTTTGCCAACACCTTTGATTCCTGAGAATATCCAACTATGAGATAATTTATTATTTTTCCAAGCGTTAAGCAGAGTTTCTTCTTGGTTTTGAGTGCAAGATAGATTGATGTTTTGATTTGGTTTTACAATATTAAAGTCATTACTTTCCATTTTTTAGCAATCTATTTTCAATATGTTTTACGATGTCTTTATGGACATTATAAATATCTTGGTTAGCATTTACAACTACAAATCTTTCTGGCTCATTTTTTGCCATATCTAAAAATGCATTTCTGATATTTTCATGGAAAATTTTATCAAAACTTTCAAATCTTACTTCTTTTTCTTCCATAGTTTCTGATTTGGCGAATGATCTTTTTAACCCCTCTTCTACTGGAATATCTAAAAGAATTGTCATATCAGGTTTGAAGTCACCAACAGTTATTTCATATAATTTATCAACCATTTCAACTGAAACATTACCTTTATGACCATAGCATTGATAGGCTTTGGTAGAATCTGCGAATCTATCACTAATTACCCAGATATCTTCTTTGAGAGCTGGCCAAACTTTTTTAGCAAGATGATGTCTTCTGTCAGCAAAAAATAAAAGAGTTTCTGTTACATCATCCCAACGACCAACATCACCAGTAACGAGCATTGATCTAATCATCTTACCGCCAATT
>DHQH01000033.1:0-301 GCA_002410125.1 Alphaproteobacteria bacterium UBA5343 | reverse complement strand
CCGCCAATTGTTCCACCTGGCTCTTTGGTGATTTTATGTTCAATTTTATTGATTGATAGATATTCGGACAATAGACGGAGTTGGGTGCTTTTGCCACTACCTTCTCCACCTTCGATAGTTATAAAAATGCCTTTATTCATTATTATCTTTTCCAACTATTAAATATTTTATTGAATGTGCAATTTTACCAAAGAAACCAATCTTACCAACTCTTTCTGCTGCAACTAGAGAATATTCTTTTGTATCTTGGTCTGGAATTTCAATTTGTAATACCCCAATTTTATCACCTTGTCTGATTGGT
>DHQH01000016.1 GCA_002410125.1 Alphaproteobacteria bacterium UBA5343 | reverse complement strand
AACACAATATGTTAGCTTAATACTAGCAATAAAATATGGCAAAAATGTGATTATGTATTTATTGGTGGTTTTTATTTCTTTTACCCTCATAAGGATTTGAACCTTTTCTAGTGGTTATTCTGATTGGAATACCAGCTAAATTAAAGTCGTCCCTTAGGGAGTTTGTTAAATATCTAAGATAAGAATCTGGCAAACCTTCTGGATTACTAGAAAAGATATAAAATGATGGTGGCCTAGTTTTGGCTTGAGTGATATATTTTAACTTAATCCTCTTGCCATGTTTACCTGTTGGGGGTGGGAATTTTTCACTAGCAAACTCAAACCAGCGATTTAATTTACCAGTTGGAACTCTTACATTCCATTTTTTATAAATTGAGAATACTTCTTTCATTAATTTATCTAGGCCTCTTTTTTTCAAGGCTGAAATTGTAACTGTTGGAATGCCTGCAACCTGAGTAAGGGAGGCTTCTAATCTGTCATTTAATCTTTTTATTACTTGATTTTTATCTTTGGTAGCATCCCATTTATTAATGGCTATGATTAGGGCTCTACCTTCGTCAATTACTTGTCTAGCAATAGTTAAATCTTGCTTATCTAAAACAGCATCTGCATCTAAAACTAAGATTACTACTTGAGCTAAGAAAGCTGCTCTTTTGGTATTGGCAACCGACATTTTTTCTAAGTCATCTTTGACTTTTGAATGTCTTCTTAGACCAGCGGTATCTACTAATTTAATCTTTTTACCCTGCCATTGCCAATCAACAGCAATTGAATCTCTGGTTAAACCTGCAACATCACCTGTTAACATTCTTTCGTCTTCAATTAGAGCATTTACAAGAGTAGATTTACCTACATTTGGGCGACCAACAATTGCTAATTGGATTGGTTTATTGTCAGAGATTCCTGCCTGCGCAGGAATGACGGAGGAGGAAGATTGTAAATCTAAAAATAACTCTTCTTCTTTTTCTTTGAGGGCATGATATAAATCCCAAATACCTTCACCATGCTCAGAAGAAATAGCAATTGGCTCACCAAGACCTAATTTATAAGATTCAAATAGACCGTTTTCTCCAGCTTTTCCTTCGCATTTATTGGCTAATAGTAAAACTGGCTTTTCTGATTTTCTGATAATATCGGCAAAATGTTCATCATATGGGTGCACACCTGCTCTGGCATCAATCATCATTAAGCAAATATCAGCTTCATGCACAGCTTTTTTGGTTTGTTCCCACATACCAAATTCAATACTACCTTCATCGCCAATTTCAAGACCAGCAGTGTCAATAATTGAGAATTTAAGGTCGTGGATACTACCCTCACCTTCTCTTCTGTCTCTTGTTACACCTGGGGTATCGTGAACGATAGCAAGTTTTTTACCAACTAGTCTGTTAAACAAAGTTGATTTACCTACATTGGGACGACCTATTATTGCAATTTTTAATGCCATTATCACACCTATTTTTATTTTTATAGGCTTGTCATATAACGATTTTTATTTATATGCAAGGATTTTTGCATTTGCAGAGGTAAATAATAATGTATCTTCAGCAATGATCGGAGCAGAATTTAACTCTCTGGCAATCATATTTTGATAGATTATTTTACCGTTATATGGGTTTACAAAATAAGTATAACCATTAGAGGCTGATATAATCAACTTATTGCTAGCTAGGACTGGTCCATAGAATAAAATAGCATTTCTTTTAGCAGCTTCATCGGCATATTTGGGCAATTTTCTAATCCATAAAACATCACCTGTTTTAGCAGACATTGCTACTAATTCATTATCATTGTTGATAGCATAGATATATTTACCAGCAAGGTATGGCTGATTTAAACCACCAATTTCTTGGGTCCAAATTCTTCTACTAGTTCTTATGTCGATTGCTGCCATTAGATTATTATGACCAATTGCATAAACAACACCATTTTCAATTACGGGTCTGGCTGTGATTGAGTTAATTTCAGAACTTCTGGCTTTATTATTAATTGAAGTTAAAGCATTGGCCCAAAGTAGCGAACCAGTATCAGATTTAAATGCTTTTATCTCTCCGTCTGAGAATGCTGCAATTAAAACACCTTTATCAACAGCTGGGGAGGCACAACCTAATAGAATAGTCTTTTCACCACTTGCTTGATAACTCCATAACTCTTTACCATCACTTAGATTTAATGATATTAATTTATCAGTGATGGTCTGAACGAAAATTCTTTCATCTTCAATAGTTGGAGCGGATCTGAATGGAGCATCGGCCTTATATCTCCAAATTTCACCCATACGGTTAATATCAATTGCTATAACATCAGCAAAACCTGTAGTAATTATTAATTTACCATGAGAAATTGCAAGCCCTGCACCTTTGATAGCCGTTGAATCATCTTGTTCAGATTGAGATGCAACTCTTCTGGTCCATAGTTTTTTACCTGTTGCAAGATCAAATGCACAAACCCGTGCTTCAACATCTAAGGTGAACACTGTTCCTTTATAAACTATAGGTTCGGTTATTAAATAATTTTCACTATTACTACCTTCTCCAAAATCTTTTCTCCATAATAGGCTTGTACCACTAGTTAATAATAAGTGCTGCATTGAGTGATTAGAAATACCACCAGCTTGCTTCCAATTACCATTAATAAAAGGTCTTGGAAGAGTGATTTTAGCCGTTTGTTTATTTGAAGAAGTAGTTAATTTCGCATCATGGGTTAAGACTGATACTCTTGGACCAATAAGGGACTCTTTTTGCTCTTCTACAGTTGAAGCTGAACAAGAGGTTAGTAAAGCTATAAAACATAGACAAGTTACAATCCTTAACACAGATATATTCCTTTATAATAAAATTATTTACCAATAATTGCGAGCATTTCTTCAGCTCTGTTCTTAATACCAACTGCGACAAGATTATCACTTGCTAGTTCTCTGAAAATAGCTTTTGATTTTTCAAAATTACCTTCTTTTAACTCTAATAAAGCAATCATTTCTTTTGCAGTATATCTAAAAGCATTTTCTTCAATTGTCATTGGTTGTAATATTTCTTTTAGTTTGGCTGGATCACTAGTATCAAGGGTGTGAGATACTAATTTTACACCAGCAATATTTCTTAGAGTTTTATTGATAGATTTATTATTATAGATTTCTTCTAAGGTTTTAATTGCTTCTTCTAATTTGTTTTGTTCAAAATAGATATTTACGATTTGTAATTTAGCTAAATCTTTAAAATCTGTTCTGGCATTTTCAGAGATATCAGTAAATGCTGCAATAGCTCCGTCCATATTTCCCGCATCAATTAAAGACATTGCAGAAACAAAAGACTGAGTTTCTCTCACTTCAACAGATTTCTTCCAAGACTTATAACCTTCAATAATTGCAGTTAAACCTATAATGACTACAATTGCCACTACAACATATTTACCGTATTTTTTCCACAGCTCAAGGAGTCGGTCTTGCTTTAGGTCGTCGCTTACTTCCTTCATAAGTGCATCTTGTTCAAAATCTTTTTCTGTTTTTTTGCTTTTCTTTGCCATAATTAGCCCCTATCATATATCTATAATTTGTTTGGTTATTTCTAAGGTATAATATAAAATAACTAAAAAGTCTTGTAAAAGTTTTTATGAAAGTATGAATTTGTTGAAAAAATATTTTAAAATCCTATTGGTAATGAATTTAGTAATTATAACTTCAGCTTGTGTTAGCGGAACAGCTGTTGCAACTTATGCTGTAGCGGAGGTTGCAAGTATTACGAATACTAAGAAAACACTAGAAGATAATGTATTTTCTTTTGTGACTGATATGGATTGTTCAACTATTGATAAATTAAACTACAATTCAAAATATTGTAAAAAACTACCAGAACCTAAAATTAAACCTCTTAAAACCTCTTATTGTTATGGCACTTTAGATAATGTGAATTGCTATAATGAACCTAGCATTAATCCTAATGATGTATTAATTGGAACTTATACTTACTAAGTTTTAACTATTTTATGCTTTACTCAATTTCATTGACATATATATCAAATTGATATATAGTTATTTTATATACACAGATTATTTATATAAAACATAGGAATATAAATCATGGATGCAAAAACAGTTTGCCTTGGAGTATTGATGAATAAAGATGCCTCTGGCTATGAGATTAAAAAATCTTGTAGTGAAGGGATGTTTGCGGCTATTCATCATATTAGTTATGGCTCAATATATCCAGCTCTTAGTAAGTTATTAGAAGAAAAAATGGTTGAATGTGAAGATATTAACCAAGAAGGAAAACCTGATAAAAAAATATATAAAATAACAAATAAAGGCAGAGAATGCTTTGTAGAGAAATTATATAAGCAACCTCAAGATGATAAGTTTGTCTGCGAGACAATGTTTATGCTTATTTTTTCTCATTTAGTATCGGATATTAAAGCCAGTGAAATTTATGATAAGATGGTAAGAGATAATGAGAAAAGATTAGAAGAAATTAGAGACCATAGAGATGATATTAAGACTCCTGGTAGTTTAATAAGTAAATCCCC
>DHQH01000049.1:66976-67801 GCA_002410125.1 Alphaproteobacteria bacterium UBA5343 | reverse complement strand
AATCACCTACAAAAAAAGCCCCAGTATAAAAAACCATCACCCAAATAAAAGGAAAGGTCCAAGGATTACCAATCAAAGACCCCAAAACAGCCGCAATAGCATTTGCTCCAAACAACCAAGATAAAAAACCACATAAAATAAGATGAGCCCCTAAAAAAGGAGAGAATGAAACAGCCACCCCAATTGCCACACCATTAGCAATAGCAGCAGGTGTGCCTGATAATCTTTGCACCCTAAACAATATATACTTAAAAGCTCTATTCCAACCATTTCTAGGCCATAACACAGATAAAAATCTATCTACTATTGGTAGCTTATTTCGTCTCTTAAATAGCATTCATATCCCCTATTTACTAACCCTAGTAACCGCACTTATAGCAGAACTAGATTTTAATGCTAAAATAACATTATTAAGATGTTTCAAATCTTTTACTTCTACATCAATAATAATATCAAAAAATGTTATTGTTCTATTTGTAATATTAATATTGGCAATATTACCCTGAGATTTAGCAATAATATTTGACAAATCACCTAATGCTCCAGGTTCATTATTTAATATCACTTTAAGTCTTCCAAGATGCATATGTTCATCATTAGCATCACCCCAAGTAATATCCAACCACCTCTCTGGCTCATCATTAAATCTTTTTAATGTCTCACAATCAATTGTATGAACTGCAACACCTTTACCAGTTGTTACAATACCCACAATCCTATCACCAGGAACAGGATGACAACAACCAGCAAAATGAACAGCCATACCTGGAATAAGCCCCTTAATTTGCAATGGAGCCCCACCACCTGATCTAGCAATTCTCTTGC
>DHQH01000049.1:62885-66695 GCA_002410125.1 Alphaproteobacteria bacterium UBA5343 | reverse complement strand
TAGCAATTCTCTTGCTTCTAGATTTTCTAATACTGCTAACCACTCGATTAATGGTAGTTTTTGGTTTTTCTTCTGGATATATCGCCTTAAATACATCAATAGCATTGATCATACCCTCACCAATACTAGCATAAACTTCATCAACACCATCTAACTTAAATTTAGATAATACTGATAAAATATCCTTTTCATTAAAATCTTTTTCTTCTGATTTAAATGTTTTTTGCAATATCTGTTTACCAAGCTCCATAAATTGTTCTTTTTTATTCTGCCTGATATATCTTCTAATAGAAGCCTTTGCCTTACCAGAAACGACAAATCTCTCCCATTCAGGAGAAGGATTTTGAGCTTTTGAAGTTAAAATTTCAACCTGATCACCATTATTAAGTATTGTTCTAAGTGGCCTAATCTCACCGTTAATCTTAGAACCAACACATTTATTACCAACTGCAGAATGTACCGCATAAGCAAAATCCACTGGAGTAGAATTTGCAGGCAAATTAATTAAATCACCCTTTGGAGTAAAACAAAACACCTGATCATTATACATATCTAATTTTGTATTTTCTAAAAACTCTTCAGGATTAGCAGTTTCTTCTAGAATCTCTAACAGCTCTCTTAACCATTTAAATCCTCTTTCACCTTTGAAATTACCTTGCTTATAAATCCAATGAGCAGCAAGCCCCATTTCTGCGACCTCATGCATCTCATGAGTCCTAATCTGTATCTCCACTCGATTATTTTGAGGTCCAATAATACCAGTATGCAAAGATTTATATCCATTAGGTTTTGGAGTGGAAATATAATCCTTAAACCTTCTAGGTATCATATGATACTTACTATGGATAGCCCCTAAAGCCTGATAACATTCCCCAACATTATTGACCTTAATTCTAAATGCCATAATGTCTGATAATTGCTCGAAGGTGTAATTTTTCTTTTGCATTTTTTTCCAAATAGAAAAAGGACTTTTCTCTCTACCCTTAACCACAAAATCTTTAAGTCCAGCCTCTTTCATATCTTTTTCTAGTTCAGCGATAATCATCGGCACAAAACTCTCACCTTTTTCTCTTAAAAACTCCAACCTAGTCTGAATAGATTCATAAGCCTCTGTATGAAGTTCCTTAAAAGATAATTCCTCTAACTCCGTCTTCACTTCCTGCATACCAATTCTCTCAGCAAGTGGTGCATAGATATCCATAGTCTCACGAGCAATTCTTTGCCTTTTTGCAGGTTTTAAGAATTTTAAGGTCCTCATATTATGAAGTCTATCAGCCAGTTTAATAAGTAATGCACGAATATCTTCAGACATCGCCAACACTAATTTTCTAAAATTCTCAGCCTGTGATGATTTTTCTGAATTAATCTTAATTTTTGTAAGTTTAGTAACACCATCAACAATTTTCGCAACTTGCTCACCAAACATCTCTTCAATATCTTCAAAGGTACAATCCGTATCTTCAATCGTATCATGTAAAAGCCCCGCAATAATTGAATTACAATCGAGCTTAAACTCTGTTAAAATACCAGCAACCTCTACAGGATGAGCAAAATAAGGATCTCCACTAGCTCTTAATTGAGTTCCATGCATTTTCATTGCATAAACAAATGCCTTATTTAAAGCATCCTCATCAGCATCAGGATCATAAGATTTTACTTTTTCAATTAATTCATATTGTCTTAACATATTTACCTTTGAATTTCTATTTAATACAAATATAGCATATCATACACACAAAACATTAATAAAAAGAAAAAATGAGAGAAGAAAAAATCCTCTCTCATCATACTTTTCTTAAAAATAAAAACTTCAACTCAATAATTTTTATTCTTCTTCATCAAAATCTGGATCAAAATCATCATCCACCTCAGGGAGCTCATCAATTTCTTCTTCTGTAACTTCAGCTTCTTGAGTAACAGCTTCAGCAGCTTCTTCAGCACCTTCCATAGCCAAACTTTCTAAAACTTGCTCTTCTAACATTGAAGCAAATTGCTTATCAAGTTCAGATAATTCTTTCTCTGCAGCCATAATTTCAATTTCTTCATCTTCTGGTTCTTCAACTTCAACATACTTTTGAAGCCCCATAACTAATGATTTTTGTAGCTCTTCAATAGAAACTGTTTCGTCAGCAATTTCTCTTAAAGCGATAACAGGGTTTTTATCATTATCTTTTTCTACTGTTAAAGGAGCACCAGATCCAATATCTCTAGCTCTTTGTGAAGAAACCATAACTAACTCAAATCTGTTAGGAACCTTAATCACACAATCTTCTACGGTAACACGTGCCATTTTTTATCTCACTTACTAATTTCAAATTAAAACTTGTCAAAATATATACACAGCTTATATTGGAAATGCAAGTTTTATTTTTATAAAATAAAGATAAAAAAAGAACCTATAAGGAACATAAAATGCTTACACCCAAGCCAAACTGCCAATTATGCAAAAGATTAGTAGAATTTCGAGAAAATAATATTCAAAAATTTCCTAAATATTATAATGGTGTAGTTTCTTCATTTGGATCACCCGATTCGCAAATTTTAGTCATCGGGTTAGCCCCAGGACTTAGTGGAGCTAATGCTACAGGTCGCCCGTTTACTGGCGATTATGCAGGCGATGTTCTTTACCCAACTCTTAAAAATAACGGATTTGCCAAAGGCAATTATCAACATCACAAAAATGACGATTTTGAATTAATCAATGTAAGAATAACAAATTCTGTTAGATGTGTACCACCACAAAATAAAGTAACAGCAGAAGAAGTTAAAAACTGCTCAAAATTCCTAATCAGTGAATTATATCATATGAAAAACCTAAAAGTCATTTTATCTCTTGGAAAGACAGCCCACGATGCCACTCTAAAGATTTTAGGGTACAAACTATCAGAATATAAATTTGCCCACAATGCAGTCCATAAGCTAAAAAATCACAATTATATTTTGGTCAACAGCTACCACACCTCAAGATATAATGTAAACACTGGTAGACTTACCTTCGAAATGTTCGATAATGTAATTAAAAATATTAAAACTATTATTTAGAAATATTTTTTGACCTCTAAAATATCGCCCATAACATCTACATCATAATTATTATCTATATATGAACGATAACTATCTGAACAATGTTTGCCACCAAGAAAAGCAATTGTTTTCATTCCAGCACTAATACCTGCCTTAACCCCATTTTCAGAATCTTCCAACACTATACAGTCTGTGTTATTAAAACCTAATTTTTTAGCTGCCAAATTAAAAACCTCAGGATCAGGCTTACCATTTTTAACCATTTCCCTTGTAAAAATCATATTATCAGGAAAATATTCTTTAAGATTAGTATTATCCAAAATATTATCTATCCAATTCCAAGTTCCACCAGATGCAATCACATAGCTTATTTTATTATCATTCAAATACTGTAATAAATCATCAATCCCATTAACAACTTCAGTCTCATTCATATAATCAAAAGCCTCGTCTATACAATTTTTCTGAAAATCATCAGGAACTTTTTTATCAATACCCAAATTATCTTTTAAAATATCATTATAAGAAGATTTTGCATTACCACAAAAATTCATTAATAAATCATCCCCAGTAATATCAATCCCATATTTCTTAAAGTTTTTTATAAATATTTTTTGATACACATACTCACTATCAACCACCACACCATCAAAATCAAATATAACTAACTTATATTTATCACTCATTCAAATCACTCCTAATCTTTCTAAATAAAACCTCTGCCTCTTCCAATTTCTCAAACTCCGCCCCTATCCTAGTTCCATCTCTCATAACAATAAAACGAGT
>DHQH01000049.1:57994-62686 GCA_002410125.1 Alphaproteobacteria bacterium UBA5343 | reverse complement strand
CTCATAACAATAAAACGAGTACGAACAACCCGTCCATACTCGTCTCTAATTGTAATCTCACCTAATTCAAAATTTTCAAACTTTTCTATAACTTCAAAATTTTTCATTAAATAAAATCCTATAATAAAAACCTATATTTCTCCCTAACATAAGTTTTTACTTTATAAGTCCTGCAAAACCCATAAAAGCAAGTGATAATAAACCTGCTGTAATAAGAGCAATTGGAACACCTTTCATAATATTAGGAACTCCAACCATAGCAACTCGCTCACGAAGTCCAGCAAATAATACAATAGCTAAAGTGAAACCAATAGAATGTGAAATTGCAAATACAACAGATTCAAGTAAATTATAATCTTTTTGAATAGCTAAAATTGCCACACCTAAAACCGCACAGTTAGTAGTAATCAGCGGCAAGAAAATACCTAATGCTTGATAAAGTGGTGGTGATACTTTTTTCAAAATAATCTCTACCATTTGCACTAATGATGCAATCACTAAAATAAAACATACTGTTTGCATAAAGGTAATACCATAAGGCACAAGCACCATTATATAGATCAAATGAGTAACAATAGTTGCCATTGTCATCACAAACATAACAGCTCCACCCATACCAAAAGCAGTAGACACTTTTTTAGAAACACCTAAGAAAGGACAAATACCTAAAAATTGAGCCAAAACAATATTATTTACAAATACAGCCCCAATTAAAATAAATAAATAATCAACCATCTATTTCGCCTTTCCTAACTTCTTAAACACTAATACCAAATAACCAAGAGCAAGGAAAGCTCCAGGAGGCATAACAAATAACAATATTGTAGGCACATCTTCTGGTAAGATAGATAAACCAAAAATACTACCACTTCCTAATATCTCTCTAACACCACCAAGTAATGTCAAAGCTAACACAAATCCAATCCCCATACCAATAGCATCTAAAATAGATTTACCCAAAGAGTTTTTAGCAGCAAAAGCCTCTGCCCTACCTAAGATTACACAGTTAACCACAATCAAAGGAATAAATAAACCGAGTTGAGCATGAAGAGCTGGTAAAAATCCAGCCATAACTAAATCAACCACAGTCACAAATGATGCAATTACCACAATAAAAGATGGAATTCTAACTTTATCAGGTATAAATCCTTTAATTAATGATACAACCATATTTGACATTATTAGCACAAACATTGTAGCTACACCCATCCCGAAACCATTAAATGCAGATGTTGTAACCCCTAATGTTGGACACATACCAAGTAGCATCACAAACACAGGGTTTTCAGTTAAAACACCTCTAAACAAAATTTCTTTATTTTCACTTTTCATCATATTATTTACCTGCATCAAATTTAATATAAGATTTATAAGCTCTATCAACTGCATTAGCAACCGCTCGAGAACTAATAGTCGCCGCTGTAACTGCATCAACATCACCACCATCTTTTTTCACTTGTAACTTAAAATATTTTGGATTTTTACCCTCAAACTGAGTTTTAAACTTGTCTTCCGTAATTTTAGTTCCAAGCCCTGGAGTTTCCATTTGTGATGTTACTTTATATTTATTAATTGTCCCATCCAAGAAAAAACCAATTATCATTTCAATCCTACCGCTGAAACCATTATTAGTATAAGTCTTAATTGCAACCGAAGTTACTTTGCCATCTTTTCTAGCAGGATATAATTCTAACTTACCATTACCTGTTACATCATCAATATAAAGCACCTCTTCATTTGGTTTATTATCAAACCCAGGATACACCACCTCAGAAATAGCTGCTAATTCCTTAACCTGTTTTGAAGCATCAATAGGAGCTTTAGTAATAGAATAAACATAACCAAGACTAACCGCAGAAACACCAGTAATTACAAATAATGTTAAAACCATAGTAAAAAGTGTTGATTGAACTTTCTTCATAATTATTTCACTCCCTTACCAAAAACTCTTGGCTTATAATATTTATCAATTAGTGGCACAAAAGCATTCATAATAAGAATTGCAAACGAAACACCTTCAGGATAAGCCCCCCATAACCTAATAACAACAGTTAAAAGACCACAACCAATTGCAAAAATAACTTTACCTTTAAGAGCCATTGGCGATGTTACATAATCAGTAGCCATAAATATTGCACCCAGCATTAAACCACCAGATAATAAGTGAAGTAACGGATTAGCAAAACCTTCATGATTAAACACCCATAACACACTTGTTAACACAAAAACAGTAGCAATATAAATCACAGGAATATGCCATGTTATAATTTTTTTCCAAACCAAATACACACCACCAATAATTAATGCAAGAGCAGAAACCTCACCAAGAGAACCACCCATATTTCCAATAAACAAATCTTTATAACTTGGCAGATCTTTCATAATTTCACTCATTGTCATACCTTGCATAAGATTAGTTTTAATCACACTTAAAACTGTTGCACTAGTATCAGCATCAACTAATGAAAAATCCATAAATGATGGAACCGGCCAATTAGTCATATGCACAGGAAAAGAAATAAGCAAGAAAACCCTACCAACAAGAGCAGGATTAAATAAATTCTTACCCAAACCACCATAAGACATTTTGGTAATAACAATTGTTACAAAACAACCAATTAAAATAATCCCAATAGGTAAAGAACTAGGTAAATTAAAAGCAAGCAATAAACCTGATAAAATCGCAGAAAAATCACCAATAGTATTTTTACCTTTAATAAAATATCTTTGAACTAAATATTCAAATATCACACAGCCTGCAACCGATGTCACAACAACCTTAACAGCTCCCAATCCAAAATACATAAAAGAAACAAGCATCGCAGGAAGTAAAGCAATAACAACTGCCAACATCAATTTATCCGTTGTAATATTCGTTTTTATATGTGGAGATGCAGAAACAACTAACTTATCCATCAAACCTATCCTTTTTTCTTATCATTAAGTAAATTTTTAACTTCCCTCTTCCCTAACCTACAATAATCTAGCAAAGGAATTTTAGCAGGACAAACATGAGTACAAGACCCACACTCAATACAATCAAAAACATTTTCATCTAATTGAGCTTCAAAATTATTATTCTTAGAATTAAGGGCAATCAAATATGGAGAAAGACCAGCTGGACAAACATCTACACAACTAGCACATCTAATACAGCTATTATCAAACTCTTTCACGCCATCCTTGTGACTAACAATCAAAATACCAGATGATGTCTTAGTAATAGGAGCTGCTAAATTAGCCAAAGCCTTACCCATCATTGGACCACCATTAACAATTTTTAGTGTATCTTCCGGAATACCACCACTTACCTCAATCAATTTGTCAGCAGTAACCCCAACCCTACATAAATAGTTAGCAGGCTTTTCAACCGATTTACCAGTTAATGTCACAACTCTATCAATCAGTGGTTTGTTTTTCTGCACAGCCTCATAAACAGCAAAACAAGTACCTACATTTTGCACTACACAACCAATCGCGATTGGAAGACCACCAGATGGAACTTCCTTACCAGTTAATGCATTAATTAACTGCTTCTCACCACCTTGAGGATATTGTGTTTTTAACCCTTCAATAGATATACCTGCATATTCATCACTTTTAACTAACCCTGATAATTTTTCGATCACATCTGGTTTATTATTTTCAATACCAATAATTGCTTCTTTTACTTCCAAGGCCTTCATTAATATTTTAATACCAATTAAAATCTCTTCTGATTTTTCAAGCATCAATCTATGGTCTGCTGTTAAATATGGCTCACATTCAACACCATTAATAATTAAAGTCTCTGCTTTCATTCCTTCTGGCACCATATATTTCACATGTGATGGAAAACCAGCCCCACCCATACCAACAATACCAGCATCTTTAACCTTATTAATAATCTCTTCTTTAGATAGGGTAATTTCTTTAATCAACTCATCACTTATAATAATATTTTCTTCAAACTCATCACCATCCACTTTAATCACAACCATATCTTGTTCATAGCCATCCCCTGCTACAACTTTATCAATTTTCTCAACCTTACCACTAACAGATGAATGAATATTAGCAGAAATAAAACCACCAGCCTCAGCAATTAAAGTTCCAACCTTAACCTCATCACCTTTAGCCACAACTGGTTTTGCAGGAGCTCCAATATGCTGTGATAATGGTATAAAAACCTTTTCAGGAACAGCTAAAACTTCTATTTGTTTATCACTAGATAACTTATTAGCCTCAGGATGAATACCACCTCTAGCAAAAGTTTTTGACTTAGACTTAAAACCAAACATATCTATTCCTTATTCTCTTCCAAATTAATCCCAACAATAGCCTTGGTTGGACAACATTTTACCAAATCAATACCATATTTATCAGCATCAATTTTAGGTGAAATATATGACAAACTATTTTCAACTACTACTTCATCAATATCACATGTTCTCTTACATTTAGAACAACCAATACAAGCCACCTTACAATTCTTTTTAGCCACCCCACCTTTTTGGGTGTTTTTACAAGCCACAAAAACTCTCTTATCTTTTAATGGTCTAACTTCAAATAATCCTCTTGGGCAAATATTCACACAAGCTCCACATGATGTACATTTTTCTTCATCAACAACAGGAAGTCCCTTTTCTTTATCAATACTAAGAGCACCGAAATCACAAACACTCACACAATCACCAAGTCCTAAACAACCTG
>DHQH01000049.1:42942-57756 GCA_002410125.1 Alphaproteobacteria bacterium UBA5343 | reverse complement strand
AAACAACCTGATGGGCAACCCTTTTCACCAGCAAAATTAGCATCTAATAATCTACAACTTTGCAAACCTTCAAAGTCAATTTTCTTAGGAGCATTTTCATAAGATCCCTGACACATAAGCATTGCAACAGTTTTATCCTTTTTAGTTGCCTCAAAACCAACAATTGATGCAACACTAGCCATAACTTCTTCACCACCAACAGGGCAATTCATCTTAGAAAAACCTTCTTTATCGGACTCACAGGCCGCCACAGCAAAAGCACGACACCCAGCAAAACCACAAGCACCACAATTAGCACTAGGCAAAGCTTCTTCAACAATATCGATTTTTGGATCTTCTTCTACATGGAATTTTTTAGATACTAAATACAAAACAGCAGCTGCAATAATACCAATCAGGCATAAAGAGCCAACAGTAACAAGAATAACTTCATTCATATTGATAATAACCTAACTATAGTTTTAAAATTCTGTGATAATTTAACATAATTTTTAAAAAATAAAAGTTTTATTTTAGTTAACAAATAGTAACTTACTTTTTCAACTCAAAAACAAAATATTTTGACAACCTATTTCTACATAAATAAAGCAATATATAATAAACTATAAACACTACAATCGCTAACATCCCAGCAAACACATCCCCCTTAGAGAAAATATTAGACATAGCTAACGATAACACAATTAATATAAGTGGCAAAACATAAGCATAAAAAACAGCAACAAAGCCCATTTTTTGTTTTAACACAACTGTTACTTCATCACCTTTTTTATAATCCCCATCACCAACATTTACATCTATTACTTTTTTCTTTAGATCCGCCAATCCACAAGCTGACTTTGCATGACATCCAGCACAAGCCGATTTTGCATCAATCACCACCTGTGCTAAACCACCATCTACAACATTAACAATCTTACCATTATGCTCTATTAAATTCTCACTCATATCCCTTTTGCCTTATCACTTAACTCAACAATAATATCATCACCATTCCTAACATTCAAAAAAGCAACAATATCATTATCATTCACCCATTTAATAGCTTGCCCCTTGCCCATAACCATCAAAGCCGTAGCAATTGCATCAGCCCTAAAACAATCCTCATCAATCACACTAACAGAGGCTAAATCATTTATCACAGGAAACCCTGTTTTGGGATTAATCATATGAGAGTATCTCTTCCCATCATATTCAAAATAATTTCTATAATCCCCAGATGTAGCAACCGCCATATTCTTGATATTTACTACATTACTATAACCTTGCTCATTATTATAACTAGGCACCAACACCCCAATATTCCAGCCTGTTTCTTTTCCAGATTTATCACCAATTGCTTTTACTTCACCACCAATTTCAACTACAAAATCACTCATCCCCTCAGAAATTAGTAAGTCAGCAATCTTATCAACACCATATCCCTTAGCAACAGCTCCCAAATCAAGCTCAATCTCACTATATTTCACAAAATAATATTTATCATCTTTTGCAAATACTGAAAAATTATCCATTCCAACAAATGACAGCTTTTTATTCACCTCATCATCATTAAATAATTGATCCAAATCTCTATCCTGCTTACCAAACCCCCAATAATTAACCAAAGGAGCAACAGTTATATCAAAACTCCCCATTGTCATATCTGAAATCTCAACCACCTCAGATAATAATTTATACATATCTTGTGAAATTTCTTGTTTTTCACCAACAGACAAATTATTTAATTTAGACAATTCAGAACTCTCATCAAACAAAGAAAATTGACGATTAACAGACTCAAGTAAAACTTTAATTTTATTATTCAACTGATTGTTTATATTATTATTTCTAATCTTTATATTGTAAATTGTACCCATTGTATCACCAGACAAATAGACATATCTATCCCTGGTTAAACCCCATCCAAAAACAATTAAAATAATTAAAATTAACGAAATATATATTTTTTTATTCATATGTCTCATACCATTATTTACATTAATAACCATATATTATATTATCGCCACATAATCAATCTTTTTACGAGGTTTATAAAAATGAAAGACAAAATCAAAAAAATATTTAACTCAGAAACTCTTAAATTTGCAAAAGACAGAGTAATAAACATTACAACGAAAACCATTAAAACCTACAGTAAATATAATACCAAATTCGGTGAATATATTTCAAACCTCAATATATCTGCCAACTTAATTAGTATTATAGGTTTTATAATCGGACTATCAGCAATTAACTTTATTGCAATGGAAAGCTATGCGACCGCCCTATTTGTTATCTTAATAAACAGATTCTTTGATGGTCTTGATGGAGCTGTTGCAAGAGCTGAGAAAAAAGCTAGTGATTTTGGTGCTTTTTTAGATGTAACTCTAGACTATATCTTTTATGCAGGAATCATATTTGGATTCGCTTGGGCTAGACCAGAAGATAACGCCGTACCAGCAGCATTCTTACTATTTGCCCTTATATCTTCATCAACCGTAAATCTAGCATATACACTTGTTAAATATAAAAAACATATCGAAAAAGAAGATAATATAGAAATAGCAGAATCTCCATTCTACTTCCTTGGATTTGCACAAGGATATGAAACAATTATAGCATTAATTCTATTTTGTTTAATGCCAACCCTATTCTTACCAATAGCATTGATTTTTGGTTTCCTAAGCCTAATCAAAACTCTAAGCAAAATAACATCTTCTTACTATGACCTTGCATTATTAGAAGATGAAATTGATGAAATTAAAAGAAACAAAGAGAGAAAGAAAGAACAATGAGAATATTTTTAGTAACCTTTACAGCATTATCTCTATCATTAACAACTTTTGCAAATGCAGAAGGATTTTACGGAAATGTATTCTTCGGTAAAGATGCACCTATTATTGAAGACAATCAAACAGATGACACATCTATTATCAATGAAGATGCTTTTTTAGAAAAAGCTATACAAAAAACCATTGGTGGAGAACTGCCTGCACCAGAAGAAGCTATTGAAGATATTATAGTAGAAGAAGATACATCACATACAAATAACCCTCAACAACTTTTAGATCAAACAAAATCCGATATAGATGAAGAAATTACATTTGGTGAACCAGATGAAGAAGAGGCCATTAATCAAGAAAACAAAGAAGAAATAACTGAAGAGAACATTGAAGAAATAGAATCAGGTAACTGGGTTGAACAAGCCCTAGCAGAAAAGAAAAAGAAGGATGAAGCTAGACTAAAATGGATAAGAGAAGCCTATAAAACAAGATATAGCGAAACTGAAGATGACAAAACTGAAGCTAAAGAAAGTAATCATACAACTAAGAAGAAAAAATACAAACTTCCAACCATGCGAACAATCACCAAAGATAAAAACGCTGGCGATGGTATAAGGGTAAATAACGACTCTTACTAAACAATAATAAAAACTCGGCCTAACAGCCGAGTTTTTATCATAAAGATTAAAAATAAAATTGGATTAGTCAAATAATCCGCCAATAGCACCAGTCACATCTTTAACAGCACTACCAACTTCACCAGCCACTTCACCAACTCCATCTTTTACCATATTAAGACCTGCACCAGCCTCTTTCACAACAGATGTTGCACCAGACAATAAACCATCAAAAACTTTAGACAATGCTTCGCCAATACTAGCACCACCTTTTTCCTTACCAATATCTTTTAAGGTAATAGCAGGAAGAGGCAATAACATTTTATTATCACCAATCAAACTAGCTGCCAAATTAACTTCACCATCTTTAATTAATACTTTTTCGATAATAACTGTTTTCTCTTGCTTATTATCATCAGTTTTTTCTTCTTTTACTTCTTCTTTAGCGTCTGCTTTTTTACTAGCTAAATAATTAGCAATATTTTCTTTTATTACACTCACATTACTTGTAATACCATCCAATTCATAAGTAACCTTTGGTGCTAAAATTTTAATTTCTTTCACAATAATTACATCTTTTGTAACAGATTTTATATCAACTGTAGCCGACACCTCTCCAAGTTCAAACAAACTTGGTTGTGCATACCCTTCAGGATTAGCAATATCAAACCCTTTAATACTAACATTGCCATCCATTAAAGAAAAATCCACAGCATCTATATCTACATTAGTTCCAGTTACTTCAGATCCATATTTATTTACAACCTTTTTAATAATGTCATTCAGAGATGGAGAAAATAACTTAACCCCAACACCAACAACAACTACAATTGCAAACAAAATAATTAGTTTCTTTTTCATCAATAATTCTCCCTAATAAATTAAATACTGTGGATTATCATATATCTATTTATTTAAATCACAAACAGATTTCTTAACATGTGGAATACTAAGAATAGCAGCCACACCAATTACAATATATACAATCTTAGTAGCCATCGTTCCATCACCCAAGATAGAAGTTACAAGATTAAAACCAAAGATTCCAATCAAACCCCAATTAAGGGCACCAATAATGGTTAAGATCATCCATAATTTACCACATTTACAAGATTTCATTTTCTTTTCTCCTATTTGTTTTTTTTAAAGTACATTGTTCTATATAATCAAACTTTTTTAATATTAAAGGTATTTATTTTAGCAAAAACTAAATTCTCTTATTGAAATTAAGTAAATTCAATATAATATATCTATCGTAGTTACTAACAAACAAGGAGGAAACTCATTATGAAAAAACTTATTTTAGCATGTGCAGTATGTGTTCTATTATCAGCATGTGCTCATCCACCATCTTCAACAGGATATGCCCTATTCCAAAGAACAACAAACGCAGAAAGCGTTGCAGAAGGTAGAATTACAAAAACAGGTACAGCTTGTTCTGAAAATTTCCTAGGCATAGTAGCTGTTGGTGATTCTTCTATTACTGCTGCTAAAAGAGACGGTGGAATTAGAAATGCTGTGGTTGTTGACTACACGATAGATCACATCTTCCTTTATGGTAAAAGATGTACAATTGTTAAAGGTAACTAATAACCTTTCTTAATTTGTTATAAGAAAAACCGCTTACATTTATAAGCGGTTTTTTTTGATTTAAATTTTCTATCTACCTTTGAAACATTCTCTTCTTTACAGCTTCATTATACACATCTGCCTTTATTAAAATAGCCTTACCATCTTCATTAACTGGACACCCTTCTTCTTGGTTAACCACTTTTATTTCATCTCCAATTTCTTCTCTAACATAAACATTCTCTTCTTTATTATTCATATAATTTTCGCCTTTAAGCAATGTTGTGTTTTAATTTACTATAAATATATTCTCTAGAAATTTTTTGTAAACCATCTATTTTTTCTTCATCATCAGCATATAATATAGTCTCATCTAATAATTTTTCAAAAGAACCACTATCTAAAATATAAGCAAAAGAACTCTTATAATTAAAATCAAAAATCCAAGCTAAAAATAAAATCATATAATCAACATAAGTTCTAACATCATTATAATTAACCAACTCTCTAGAACAAAAACTATCATATACCTTATCCGTAATACCCATCCTATTTCCAACATAAGTGCTATTTATTTTATGTATCAACTTAGTATTTCTAGCAAAAATCTCCATATTAGCAATCTTATCCGCATCTCTTACTAACTTCAGATATTTAATAGTTCTATTCTTTGCATCCCCATCTTTGATACTAATGTAAACCTCATCTTCATAAACCATATGAGGTAAACTGCCATGATGTTTAATAGCTGTCAAAATTGGTAAATTATCACAACCAATCTCATCTTTTAATATATTATAAGCCATCTCACCATGATGCTCTACACATTCTTCTTCTAAATAATATTTAATATATGCTTCTCTAAATCTTGCCATATCATGCAGTAAGAAAACATATTGTAATTCTTCAAATTCTTCCTGAATAATATCGGGGTATTCTTTTTTAACAAGATCTACTCCCACTTTTAAAACATCATTAGAATGCTCAATTTTTTCCCTAAACCAAATATGAGTTCTCTCATTATTTTTAATAGTCTTGAAATATCTAAGATATTCTTGATTGATAAGCCTTCTAGCATTCTCTAAATTATACATTTATTTGTTTTACTTTCTTTTCCAACTAGTCCCATTAGCACCATCTTCCAAGATAATCCCAGCTTCTGCTAACTTATCTCTAATCTCATCAGATTTAGCCCAATCTTTATTTTTACGAGCCTCCGCCCTATCTATAATTAACTGGTCTATCTCTCCATCAGATAAACCACCTTCATTGGATTTACCTCTAAACCAATCATCAACACCATCATATAAAACACCAATCATATGACCACAATTAACCAACTCTGATTTTAATCTTTGTTTATCTTCATCAGATTTTGCTTTATTCAAATCACCAGCAATTTTATGTAATACAGAAACAGCCATTGGAGTATTTAGATCATCAAGCATAGCATTTATAAACTCTTCATTATAGACACCATCCCTAACTTCAATTTTACTAACGCCTCTAATTGCAGTATAAAACTTATCCAAAGCACCTTTCGCACTATCCATAGAAGCTATAGTATAATTATAAGGTTGTTTATAATGCGTAGACATATATGCAAATCTTAAAACTTCACCATGATATGTCTCTAACACTTCTGGTACAGAATAAAAATTACCTAAAGATTTTGACATCTTAGTACCATCCACTTGAAGCATCCCAGAATGAACCCAATATCTAGCATAACTATCATTAGGATGTGCACACATAGATTGAGCACACTCATTTTCATGATGAGGAAAAACTAAATCAGTCCCGCCACCATGAATATCAAAACTGTTACCTAAATATTTAGAACTCATTGCTGAACATTCTAAATGCCAACCAGGGCGACCAAACCCCCAAGGACTTTTCCAACCAGGCTCTGCACCTTCTGCTGGTTTCCATAATACAAAATCAGCAGGGTTTCTCTTATAACCAGCAACATCTACCCTAGCACCAGCCATCATATCTTTCATATCTCTTCTAGATAAATAGCCATAATCTTTCATAGAAGATACATCAAAAAGAACATGTCCTTCAGCTTTATATGCATGACCTTTTTCAATCAAAACCTCAACCAACTCAATCATCTCTTTAATATGTTCAGTTGCTTTTGGGCGAATATTTGGAGGCATCACATTAAGCAACTCTAAGTCTTCAACATACCACTCAAATGCTCTCTTAGTTATTACATCAATACTCTCACCACTTTCCATAGATTGAGCAATAATCTTATCATCCACATCAGTAATATTTGAAGCATAAGTAACATGTTTCTCACCATAAATATATCTAAGCACTCTAAATAAGGTATCAAAAACTACCGCTGCTCTAGCATTACCAATATGAGCTCTATTATAAACTGTCGGCCCACACACATACATACATACATTATTTTTATCAATTGGGATAAATTCTTCTTTTCTTTTATTTAATGTATTATGTAAAAACAATTTCATAATTTTATTTCCTTACCTCTTTTAAAAGTTAAATTTTAGTTTATAACCAGCCTTTCTAGAAAACTCTATAAACTCCGCCAAATAAATTTGCTCTCTTTGTCTAATCACTCCATCTGAAAATATCACATTAGTAAATATTTTCGAAAACTGCTGAACATCTCTATCAATATTCTGATTAAATATCACATCCAAAGCCTTAAAAAAATCACTCTCATTTGGCTCTAAACCATATATATAATTTTTGATAAACATCTCATCAAGTTTATAACTACTTCCAGTATCATATATATAATTCATAATTTCTTTTTCTTCATTAACATCAAAATATTCATCTTTTTTAGCAATGAAACAAAGCACTGTTAATTCATGCAATAAATAATTAATCACCTTAATACTATCACTATCCCCTGGCAAATAACTAAGAGGCTTTCTGGCAATCTGTCCTAATAAAAACTGTGTAATATTATCACCGCTATAAACTCTATCAGTCGCAATATTTCTAATCTTAATAATATCAGAAGATTTTATAAGTCTTGGGGCTGCAATACTATGGCAATAAGCATCAATTGTAACTAAACCATCTTTTTGCAAAACATTTCTAATAGTTATTTTTTCAGTATTAATTCCACCATCTAGGTTTTCGAGCATAACCTCAACTTCACTCGATAAATTATCTTTCAATACTGCCTTAACCATCTTATTTTAAATACCTTTTGCGATTTTTAATAACTCTAAAACTATTTGCTTAACACCATTTATTCTTAGTTTATATGAATCAAATTTTCTATCAACCACTAATTTATGATCTGGGCGAATTTTTACCATACCCAACTGCGAACTTATATAATCAATAAGTCCTGCCGGATTATCAAATTTATTATTCCTAAATGATATTATAGCCCCTCTTGGACCAACATCAATTTTCTCAATATTGATAACCTTACATATCATCTTAATCTTAATAATCTCTAAAAGATTACTAACTTCTTCTGGAATTTTACCAAATCTATCAATTAGTTCAATTATAAATTCTTCAACCTCAGCCTCATTATCGAGCTTACCAATCCGTCTATAAAGAGACAATCTAAGACCAATATCAGCTACATAATCATCAGGAATTAAAACAGGAACCCCTGTATTAATTTGTACTGACCAACTATCTTCAAATGCTTGCTCACTATCTCCTAATTTTACTTTTTTAATCGCTTCTTCTAACATATTTTGAAAAAGTGCTACTCCAACTTCCTTAATATGACCAGATTGAGCCTCACCCAAAAGATTACCAGCCCCCCTAATATCCATATCATAACTAGCCACATTAAACCCAGCACCAAGAGTATCCAAAGAATGCATCACTTGCAATCTTTTCTCCGCTGTTTTTGTTAGTGGTTTTCTAGGTTTTAGAGTTAAATAAGCATAACCTCTTCTCTTACTTCTACCAATCCGACCTCTTAACTGATAAAGCTGAGAAAGACCAAACATATCAGCCCTATGTACAATCATCGTATTCACATTCGGCAAATCAATCCCAGATTCAATAATCGTAGTTGATAAAAGTATTTCATATTCCCCCTCTGCAAAAGCATTCATCTTATCATCAAGTTCCGTTGCAGACATCTGCCCATGAGCAATCACAATTTTTACATCAGGGATTAGTTTTTCTAATTTTTCCCTCACCCCAACGATATCAGAAACACGAGGACACACATAAAAAACCTGCCCACCTCTAAATCTCTCACGAAGAATAGCCTCTTTTATCACTACTGGATCAAATTCAGTAATAAATGTTCTAACAGCCAATCTATCAACAGGAGGTGTTGCAATCACCGACAAACTTCTAATCCCAGACATTGCTAATTGCATAGTTCTTGGAATTGGTGTAGCAGTCAAAGTCAGGACATTAACATTATCTTTCATCTCTTTTAATTTTTCTTTATGAGTAACCCCAAAATGCTGTTCTTCATCCACAATCAAAAGACCCAAATTACAAAAATCAACTGTCTTAGAAAGCAAAGCATGCGTTCCAATAACTATATTACAACTCCCATCTTTTATTTCTTTTTTATATGCTGTCATATTTTTTGCAGAAACAAGCCTTGATAATTGCCTAACCTTTAAGCCAAAACCTTTAAATCTCTCTTCAAAATTCTTAAAATGTTGTCTTGCAAGCAATGTCGTTGGCACCACCACTGCCACTTGCACTCCAACCGATGCCGCAATAAAAGCAGCCCTTAATGCAACCTCAGTCTTACCAAAACCAACATCACCACAAACCAGCCTATCCATAGGTGTATCCATAGCCAAATCAGACACAACATCTTCAATTGCTTTTAACTGGTCGTCAGTTTCAACATACCCAAATCTTGTACAAAATTCATTATACTCACCAAGATCAGCAATAAACCTATCAACTTTTTTAATTTTACGATTAGCCTCAACTTTTATTAACTTATCTGCAATTTCTAAAATATGTTTCTTTAATTTTGCTTTTCTAGCTTGCCATTGCGGACTACCAAGCCTATCAAGAGGAGTTGCCTCATTCTCACTTGAAAATTTTGATAAAACTTCAATATTTTCAACTGGCACAAATAATTTATTACCATCAGCATAAATAATTTTTAAGCAATCATGCTTTGCCCCAGCAGTATCAATTGAAACTAAACTCTCAAACCTACCAATACCATGATCAATATGAATAACCAAATCACCTTCCATCAGCTCACTCATATCACTAATTATATCTTTAGCCTTTTTAGTCTTTGCTGTTTTACGATATAATTTCTCACCAACAATATCTTGCTCAGTAATAATTGAGATTTTTCTATTCTCAAAACCACTTTCCAAATGAAACGGTATAAAATAAACATATCTATCTTCTGTCTTATATTTTACATCCCTCCATTTATCAATAAACCTAACTTTTGCATTTATCTTATCTGAAACGATATTATAAAGCCTATCTAAACTTCCCTCACTATTGCCCAACACAACAATATTTTTTTCATTTAATTTATCAGATACATATCGTTGAAACTCATCATAAACAATTTCATTATTTTGATGAAAGATAGGTGTTTTCTTAACACTTAAATCAATCCCATCTTCAACCATAAATCTATTTAATGATATAAGATTATGTTTTCCTAATTCCTTATCTAATGACGATATAAAAAACATATCAGGAGGTATAGGCCGATAAACCTCACCCATCTCATCCCCTGATTGCAACACATCAATCCTCGCTTGATAATAATCGCTAATAAGATTAATCTTTGCTTCAGTTGCTTCATCAAACAAACAATCAGTAATAACTATAGATTTGCCAACATAATCAAATATTGTTGACATTTCCTCATAAAATAAAGGCATCCAATTTTCATAACCCTGAAATTTACTACCATTAGAAATAGCCTCATATATAAAATCTTTAATAGCTTCACCACCAAACAACTCGCGATACCTATTTCTAAAATTAGTTATAGTGTTAGAATTTAAGAAAACTTCACTAACAGGTACAAATTCAAAAGATTTAATATCTTCAATACTTTTCTGGCTTATAGCGTCGAAACTTTTAATTTTTTCAATCTCATCCCCAAATAAATCAATTCTGATAGGATTGTCACTCGCTGTTGGGAAAATATCTATAATTCCACCTCTTATAGCATATTCACCAGCTTCCATAACTTGTTCAACTCTATTATAACCATTCTTAGTTACAAAAGATAAAAACTCACCTTCATCTAAACTCATACCTTGCTCAAGATAAAATCTCGCATTCATATAATATTTTTTATGAGTAACTTTTTGTAGCATAGCAGAAACTGTAGTAACTACTACAACTGTTTCTTTAGAAAAATCAGCATTTGATAAATAAGATAAACACTCGACTCTTTTAGCTGTTATCCGTGCATTAGGAGAAGATCTATCATAAGGCACTGTATCAAAAGATGGAAACTCCAAGATCTTAACATCATCATTAGATACAAATCTTAATACACTTACAACTTCTGCCATTGCACTATCATTATTAGCAACATAAACTATCGCATTACCAATAAACTCATTATTTTTAGCATTTTTATATTTATGAAAATCAGCAATCATTTCAGATAGCAAAAATCCTTCATAATTACTAACTACATTACTAATATTCACCCTATTTTTATTATTAAATATCTTATTAAATGCTAGATTTGACATATTTTCACTTCTCTTTTAGAAAATTCTACTTTAATATATTGGTATTGATATAAATTTCAACTCAAAAGATTAAAAGAATGGAAAAGAATGCGTCCACAAGAACTATATCCAATTTTCAAAGATATCGAAAGCATTAAAGGAGTTGGTGCAAAAACAGCCAAACTCTTAGAAAAATTGGGTATTAAAAAAGTAAAAGACTTACTATGGCACTTACCTTCTAGCTTTATTGATAGAAGAAATTCGCCACAGCTTATCTTTGCCAGAGAAAACAGCATCATCACCATCAAAGTTGAAATCTTAGAACATATCGAACCAAAATCAAAAAGAAGCCCTTATAAAGTTATCGCAACAGATGGCACTTCAAACATAACCATTAGCTTTTTTAAGGGTAGCTCAAACTACATAAAAGACAGCCTTCCAATCGGACAAGAAAGGGTAATCAGCGGCAAAATAGAAAAATATGGCTCAGAACTACAAATGACCCATCCTGATTATATAGTTTTACCAGAAAAAATAAACGAAATCATGACTATAGAACCAGTCTATCCACTAACTCAAGGACTATCAAATCGCGTCCTACTCAAGCATTTAAGAAACGGATTAAAAGACACCCCAATCTTTAATGAGTGGCAAGATGAAGCATTTTTAGTAAAGAAAAATTGGCACAGCTTTAATGAATCACTAAATAAAGCCCATAATCCATTATCAGAAAATGATGTAATCCCAAACTCAACCTATAGAGAAAGACTAGCTTATGACGAACTCTTAGCCAATCAGCTAGCCCTAGCGCTTGTTAGAAACCAAGTAAAACAAAATTCTGGCCGTATAATCAAAGGCGATGGTAATTTAAGAAGAACTTTGTTAGAAAAACTATCCTTTGAATTAACTGGAGCCCAAAAGAGAGTATTAAAAGAAATTGGTGATGATATGGCATCAAATAACCGTATGCTAAGATTATTACAAGGTGATGTTGGCAGTGGTAAAACCATCGTTGCATTATTCACAATGTTAAATGCAATTGAATGTGGTTTCCAATCCGCAATCATGGCTCCAACTGATATTCTATCAACCCAACATTACAATAACTTCAAAGAGATATTAAATAATATTAATGTAACGGTTGAATTATTAACAGGAAAAACCAAAGGCAAAAAAAGACAAGAAATCTTATCAAAACTAGCCAATGGTGAGATTGATATTATTATCGGAACCCATGCCCTTTTCCAAGAAAGTGTTGACTTTAAAGATTTAGCCTGTGTCGTCATTGATGAGCAACATCGCTTTGGAGTTCATCAAAGATTAAGCCTTACTGAAAAAGGTAAAAAAGCAGATATTTTAGTTATGACTGCAACCCCCATTCCAAGAACACTAACCCTTACTTCTTATGGGGATATGGAAAGTTCTAAAATTGATGAATTACCAAAAGGTAGAAAACCTGTAATTACTAAGGTTATGAACATTAATAAAGCCCATGAATTAATCCAAGCTATTCAAAGAAAAATTGACATTGGCGAGCAAATATATTGGGTATGCCCACTAGTAGAAGAATCAGAAAAACTAGACTTAGCCGCAGCTGAGGATAGATATGAAATATTAAAACGAAGCTTTGGCAACAAAGTTGGACTTGTGCATGGTAAAATGAAAGCCAAAGAAAAAGATGCCGTTATGCAAGAATTTGAACAAGGTAAAAAATCAATCCTTGTTGCAACAACTGTAATTGAAGTTGGTGTAAATGTCCCCAATGCCACAATTATGATTATTGAACATGCTGAAAGGTTTGGATTATCTCAACTCCACCAATTACGAGGAAGAATAAAAAGAGGCTCAAATCAAGGTAATTGTATTTTATTATATTCAAACCCACTTACTGAAAATGGTAGAGCAAGACTAGAAGCTATAAAAAACACAGAAGATGGCTTTATAATCGCCGAAGAAGACTTAAAACTCCGTGGAGCTGGCGAAATCCTTGGAGCTAAACAATCTGGTTTTCCTGACTTTTTACTAGCAGATATGAATTATCATAGCGGATTGCTAGCTACAGCCTATAAAGATGCTAAATTTATATTATCCAAAGACCCTGAACTAAAAACCGAACGAGGCGAAGCCCTTCGCACTCTTTTATATCTATTTGAAAAAGACGAAGTCATCAAAACCTACAAAGCTGGATAAAATACCTCTTACCGTCATCCTCGAAACCTTTGGTTTCGGGGATCCAGAATCTATCGCTTTAGCGATTCACTATTAAATATCCAACACAATCCACATTTATTGAAAAATTAGACAAAACTAATTGACTATAATATATAACATATGATATATTTAGCTTGTTAAACCCATATTATGCCTCTATACCATTACCCACCGAGTACTACATAAATAAGAACAATAACCAATAAAACAAATATAATTATGAAACAAATTTTCAAACTTTTGAGCACATTATTCAGAATAAAGCCTCAAAAAACAACAACCAAACCAACCCCTAAAAAGAAAGCTCCCAACCCTTATGATGAACTACCTAAGGGGGACGATGCTCTGATGGAGTTGTTTAACTCCACTACAGATAAACCTCTGAGAAAAAAAATCCCTCCAAAACTTAAGAATGCTAATCTCCGTCGTAAAATATACAACGACCCTCAGATTAGCGATTATGTAAAGGGATCGTTAGGTGAAAACTGCTCCGACATTGATATCGTAAAAGATATCATTGAAAATAATACCTCATGGTGCAACCGTGCGGCCGCAGTAAACAACCCTCACTTAAAAGAGGAGGATGAATTTCTTTTCTCTCGTTTAGGAAAAGAACCTCACCGTGAGGTTATCCGAGCTATCTGTAATAAAATCTCAGACCCGGAGATTTTACAGAAAATGGCAAAGATGGGAGAAATCCCTAGTAATTTCGATGCTCACAGAGCAACTGAATATTACTCTGAGTGGGTCGATGAACCAGAAGTTGACGCTGGAGAAGTTGCTAAAAATAAGCTCATAGAGCTTAAGTTATGGCAAGAAGATACCGAAAAAGCTGCAACTGCATAATTAAAATAGTGTTATAAGGTCCAACCTTATAACACTATTTTTTTATCTCAAATAAACAATATGTCATCCTCGAGCCCTGCTTGCAGGAATAGCTCGGGGATCCAGCAAAATATAATCTATATTGAATCACTATCGTGATAA
>DHQH01000049.1:42525-42761 GCA_002410125.1 Alphaproteobacteria bacterium UBA5343 | reverse complement strand
TATTGAATCACTATCGTGATAATAACTGGATTCCCGAACTTCGTCCGAGAATGACAAAAACTATAACTCCCAACAAATTGGGCTCAAAGGAGATTGTTTACCTTCACTCTATAATATGAAGAATTTTGTGCTAAGGTGAATCATTTAGATAATCTTTGATTATATGAGTCAGATAATCAAAGATTAAGGTGTTACGATACCTCCAGAGATAACCAACTTCACTCCCTCTTCTACAA
>DHQH01000049.1:39617-42310 GCA_002410125.1 Alphaproteobacteria bacterium UBA5343 | reverse complement strand
ATCAAGCTCTATCACGTCTTTTTTAGGTACAAATAATAAAAAACCTGAGGTTGGATTTGGAGTTGTTGGCAGAAATACACTTACGGTTTGCTTATCTAGTTTTTGCCCCACTTCTCCCTTAGTATCTGCAGTTACAAACCCTATTGCCCATAAACCCTTTCTAGGGTATTCCATTAACACTACTTTTCTAAAAGCATCAGATTTTTGAGACAATACTGTTTCTAAGATTTGTTTTAGAGATGAATATAGATTTGAAATAACTGGCATTTTATGCAATACCCACTCCCAAAATCTCATAAGCAGTTTACCCAAGAATCCGGCAGCAAACATCCCTACAAAAATAAGGGCTAATACGAGCAATACAATTCCAAGACCTGGTATATTAAAAGGAAGATAAGTATCAGGATGGTATTTGGCAGGTATTAGATTTGAAACTCTACCATCTATAAAATTAATCAACCAATAAGCAAAATAAAAGGTAATAACAGTTGGAGCTGTAACTAATATTCCAGTAAAGAAATAAGCTCTCATTCTAGCACCAAACCGAATTGGATTTCTTTTTTGTTTTGTGTCATCACTCATTTTTCTTTCCTCATACATTTAGAGACGAATACACCGTCTTCTATAATAAATTGAACTTTTTTTCTACCCTGCCACTCATCAACTCTTAGAATTCCTGCAAGATGCATCACTTCCTCATTATTAGATAATAATGCTTGTCCCAAATCTGAATCCGCAACATTAAAGGCAATTGCTTTTAACCTACCACCATTTGATGATGTTAAATCACACCTAATATGTCCACTTCCCACAACTGCAGAATTTGCAATCCTTACATGAGTTATTGCAAATCTAGGCTCTGGATTGCTAGCTCCAAACGGTGCTAATATAGATAATTTTTCAATTTGCTCAATATTTGCAGCTCTTAAATCAACCGAAGCACTAACCTCATATCTCCTAACAATTCCTTTTTCACTGACTTTACCATTAATATATTCTTTTAAGAATTCTCTAAACTCATCTAATTTTTCTTGCTTTAGGGAAAAACCAGCCGCCATATTATGCCCACCACCTTTAGTGAGTATTCCTTTTTCTTTTGCAGCAATTATAGCAGCCCCAATATCAATCCCATCAACAGACCTTGCAGATCCTTTTACTTCATCTTCTTCGATATCCATCACAAAAGCTGGCAAGTTATATCGCTCTTTTAGCTTTCCAGCCACGATTCCAATCACACCTTGGTGCCATTTATCAGAATATACAAACACCAAAGGAGCATCAACATCTTCAACAGTTTCTGCTTGTTCTATTGCTTCTAATAAAACAAAATTTTCAATTTCTTTTCTCTCATTATTAAAATCTTGCAAACTTTTAGCAAGCTCTGTTGCCTTATTTAGATCTGTACAACTAAGCAATCTAGCCCCTGTTGACGAAACACCAACTCTACCACCTGCATTAATCCGAGGGCCGAGTACAAAACCTAAATGATAAGCAGTTGGGTATTGGTTAATCCCTGAAACATCAGAAAGGGCAACTAACCCAACATTTTTTCTCTTTGCAATAATTTTTAAACCTTGTTTTACATAAGCTCGATTAATTCCAGTTAATGGCACCACATCACAAACTGTACCAAGAGCTACCAAATCCAACATTTCTAAAAGATTAGGCTCTTGTTTATATTTATAATATTCTCTATCTCTAAGAACCTTATTAATCGCCACAATTAGTAAGAATACCACTCCAACTGCTGCCATAATTCGACATGGATTATCATCATTATCAAGCCTCTTAGGATTAACAACCGCATAAGCATTCGGCAGTTTCACTTCAGCTTCATGATGGTCTGCAACAATTACTTCAAATCCTTTATTAGTAGCCCAATCTAAAATATCAAATGCCGAAGTACCACAATCAGTTGTTACAACTAATTTATAACCATCTTTTTTAAATTTATTAAAAGCAATCTCACTAGGACCATATCCTTCATCTCTCTCAGGAATATGAATAATTGTATTCAATTCAAACTTATCAAGAAACAGTTTTAGAAGAGAAGATGAAGTAGCACCATCCACATCATAATCACCAATGATTGCTATTTTTTCTTTATTTTCTATGGCATCTGCCAACCTGATAGCAGCCTTATCCATGTCTTTTAATATAAAAGGATTTGGTAATAACTTGGCAATTTTTGGATCAATAAAACTTTCCACATCATCCAAATTTATATCTCTTGCCTCTAAAACCCTAGCTATCATTTCTGGTAAATTATATTTCTGACAAATAGCCTCAACCGTTCTCATATTAGAGTTATGAGACTTCCAAACACATCCATTTATAGAATTGTCAACACCTAAATACGCTTCTTTCACTTCACTATCTCTCTTCACTTAATTTTCTTTTATTAATATATAGCATAGATTTAATAGATAACAAATTAATAATGAAATTTTCCCGACAATTATATGACACATGATATAGTAATTATTTTTAGATAATGTATATTATTAGATGGATTCTAGGAGGTTGTTTACCTTTGCCCCATAATCTTTGATTATAAGAGATAGATTACCACACAAACTAATCTGATGGATTTTGTGCGAATAGAAGTGAATTAATTTTCAAATGGAGTTTCTCGTATAAGTAATACATGAATGCTTCATTTTATAAATTCAATTCACGATTAGTCGTGCAAA
>DHQH01000049.1:38301-39367 GCA_002410125.1 Alphaproteobacteria bacterium UBA5343 | reverse complement strand
TTAGTCGTGCAAAAGACGAAGGTTATTGTTCGATGAAGAGCTCTGTCCTACGATTCTTCGTCTCACCCATTGGCATAATCTCTGCATAGATTGGATCTTTATCTGCTACTGCGGTTATTTTGATTAACTTTGAGGATAGACCTAGCTCCATTAATCTATCTGCTACATTCTGAGCTCTTTTATAAGATATATCAAGATTGATCAGATTATGAGTTGCTAGATCCATATTTCTGGTTCTGCTTGATGCATGGCCTACTATTTTTACTCTACCACCATATTGATTTACAATGCTGACCACTTTTTTAAGACTTGCATCATATTTTGAATTAAAGCTATTTTTTCCATCTGGATGATAGATAGTTGCGATTGCATAACTAACACTTTCTCCATTTGCATCTTCCATAAAATACCCTGATAAGTCGTAGGAGTTATTTGCTAATGGTTGAATTAGTTTAATTTCTTTTTCATTTGATGAAAAATCAAATTTCATTTCTTCTTTTTTTGGAGTTACAAAAGAATCATCCGTTACAAAAATATTTTTAGGTTTTGTAAGGACAATATTTTCTTCTAAATTTGGCCTTGCTGGCTCTTTAATATTTTCCGATAGTTTTACTACTTCTTCATTACTAATATCATTTTTTTCTACTTCAATTACTTTATGAGCTGCAATCTGTTCAATTTCTGCTTTTACAGCGATTTTATCTTCTTTATCTTCTTTTCTAACAACATCTTCATCATAAATTATAACTTCATCAGCTTTAATACCTTTAACAGCTTCTGATTCCAACATATCTGTTCCACTAAGATCTTGATCATTCTCCACATTATAACCATCTTGATGGGTATCCATATAAGAATATGTCACGCCTGTATCAGCCTCTTCACTAGGGATAATTCCATCCATATAGCTACAAGAAGCAATTAAAACAAAGCTCAAACAAAGTAGAATTTTTTTATCCATTAATTTTCTCTCACAAATTTAGATATATACTTATATATATAATTACAAAAAACCAATATAAATTACAAGCATTAACCTAAAGTAAACACAATTTAATTTAAAATC
>DHQH01000049.1:37369-38127 GCA_002410125.1 Alphaproteobacteria bacterium UBA5343 | reverse complement strand
AAACACAATTTAATTTAAAATCCTAGGAATAATCACAGATAATAATAAAAAAAAGGTAAATTAATGAACAATAATTACGATTTAAAAGCTATCCCAAAAATTACACTTCATGAACATATTGAGGGCTCTGTAACACCTAAACTAGCTCAAAAACTAGCAATAAGAAACAATTTAGAATTCCCAAAAGAACTAATAATGGAAGAAGGCACTTATAAACAACACCACTTCCCTTTTGGTAGATATGCTTATGATGAGAAAAATTTTATAGAATTTGTAACAACTTATGACAAAGTTTCAAGTTTTATAAAAACTCCAGAAGATTATTATGATATTACTTATGATTATTTAGAGAGAAATGCTAAAATTGGACTTACCTACTGTGAATTTATTTTATATACTGAACATATGGCAACTAAAGAACCAAACGGTAAAAATCCTTTTGATAAACAAAGATATAATGCAATGCTAGATGCCATTGTTGAAGCTGCAAATAAAATCGAAAAAGAATATAACACTATCACTAGATATATTGCAACAGGAGTTAGACATTTACCACCTGAGAGAATGGAAGAAACCGCCAAATTTGTTTTAGATAATCATCACGATCATGTAGTAGGATTTGGTATTGCGAGTAATGAAAGAGAAAAAACTTTCTATGATTACAAACTCACCCATCAATTAATTGAAAACAGCAACCTACAAAAATCATATCATGCTGGTGAAATTTGTGGACCAGAAAGTATTACTGCAGCCCTTGA
>DHQH01000049.1:32274-37200 GCA_002410125.1 Alphaproteobacteria bacterium UBA5343 | reverse complement strand
GGAACTGGAACTTATTCTGCAGAATTGGACATGGAATTAGTGCAATTAAAGATGACAATGTGGTTGAAAGATTAATAAAAGAAGACATTTGCCTAGAAGTTTGCCCAACTAGTAACAAAATACTAGTAACAGAGCTTGAACACAGCATTAAAAATCATCCTTTAAGAAGAATTTATGAGAAAGGTATCAAATTATGCCTAAACCCAGATGATGCAGGTATGTTTGGTAACATTTCTCACATTGAATATAAAATTGCAAAAGAAACCTTTGGATTCAAAAGAACAGAATTATTAGACATCACCCTAAATGCAGCAGAGTCTGCTTTCATAAATGGTAAAATAAAACAAAATCTCATCAATAATGTATATAAAACATTTAACAAAGATGATTTATCTGAATTAGATAAAATCATATCAAATGCCACTAATAATCACCTAAAACAAAGACTTATAAGAAGGTTAGAAGAAGCTAAAAATATAATTTCTAAATAAAATTATACATGAACAAATAGATATAATGCTTGTAATTATCTCTATTCTTCTTCATAGTATAAAAAGTTAATTAACTATGGGGAATTAACATGAAAGCTCCAAATGTATCATCCAGTATAGATATTGCTTATTGGTTTTTCAATAAAGCAATTGAAGAAAAAATTGAATTAGAAGATATAAAATTACACCAAATTTTATATTTGTCTCAATCGTATTTTACTGTTATTTATGAAGATGAGTTACTAATGCCTAGCTTATTTTTAGCTAGCATTAATGGAGCGATCGAACCTCAACTGGCAAGAATCTTGGAAAATGGCAAACCATATATCCAAACCCCAAAACTTCCAGTAAAAGTAGTTAGCTTCTTAGAGAGTATATGGAATAAATACAAAAACCTATCTCAAGAAGAAATTGTTAATCTAACCACAAACCAACTACCATATATTCAAGCAATGGAAACAGGTGAATTAACACCTATTGATTTTGAATATATAAAAGAATTTTATAAAACGATGAGTGGTACCACACAACCAGCATCAATGTTTTCTAAAAAAAGAAAAACAAAACTCCTAATGTCTTATACAGGAAAACCTGTAGAAGTAAAAAAATGGGAACCAAAAAGAGTAAACTAACAAAACACATAATTTTTTTTAAAGGGATTTGAAAAATGAAAAAGATATTATCTATAGTATTTATGGCATTATTAATAACTAGTTGTTCAAAAGACAATGAAAATAAAGATGTAAACTTAGCAATTCAAGCAAAAAACGGGGCTATAAAATATAATGTAGAACTTGCAGACACTCAAGAAAAGCAAGAAAAGGGCTTAATGTTTAGAGACAAACTAGCAGAAAATTCAGGTATGCTATTTAACTTTGAACAAGAAAGAAGAATTGTTATGTGGATGAAAGATACAAAAATCCCATTAGATATGTTATTTATCAATACCGAAGGTAAAATTGTTTCAATTTATAGAAATGCCAAACCAATGTCAGAAAAATATATCTCATCACCTTACATGGTAAAAGCAGTATTGGAACTAAATGCTGGTGATGCTGCAAAACATGGAATTTCAGTTGGCGACTATGTAAGACATGCTATTTTTCCTAATGGTGAAAAGATTTTAAAACAAATCCTAAACCCACAATGCAAAAAGAAAAGACTTGCAAAACCAGCACCAACAGCAGAAAAATAGTAAGAAAAACAATAAATAATAAAAAAAATTAAAAAAAAAAAAAAAAACTCTTGCAAAAAAAATAAAAAAGCAATATGTTCTTGAAAGTGTTGAACGGGGTGTAGTTCAGCCTGGTAGAACGCTTGCTTTGGGAGCAAGATGCCGTGGGTTCAAATCCTGCCACCCCGACCATTAAAATAAAAAACCACCCTTTGGGGTGGTTTTTTATTTTAAATTGTTCGGTTGGGTGTCTGATTTGAAACACTTGTTGCAAAGCAACTATGTGGGTTCACAAGGAGTAGGTTTTAGGAGTAAAATGAACTAAAACCGTTTACGACTGCACGAAAGCAAAGACAAAGTCCGCAGTGTCGTAATTCCTGCCACCACCTAAAGAAATATATTTGGTAAGGTTTGAGCCCACTGTTCACAAAGAATAAGATTACAAAAAACCGTGTTCAAAGCAATCTATTTTTTTTCTTCCAACAATATTGTAATATTTGGTTGCTCTAATTCCCAAGCACCATCAGACATTAATCCAAAGAATGGTAATAAGATTATACACCCACCAATCATATCAACAATCCCTGTAGAACTAAGAGTAGTCCTCACATCTCTACTAGCAGGATAAAATCCTTTTTTCCTAACTAATACAGACACTCCCTCTCCTCTATCAATACGGGTTTGAATATTACCTTGTCCAACCAAATCACCATTAATATAAATTTCAGCATCGGCTTCAGAAGAACTTACACTAAAATTTTGTGTTGAGCTCCCAAAAAAAGAACAACTACAAATCACTAAACAAAACAAAAAAACACATAATATTTTCATATTTCCTCCACTAAACTAACAATATTTGTAAAATATCATATATAAATATTTACAACTATTCAAACATTTAAATATCATTAAACAAAAAAATTAAAAAAAAGACTTTACAAATAAAGAATGTTATTATAAATAATATCTCAGTTATCCAATGCGCCCTTAGCTCAGCTGGATAGAGCAACGGCCTTCTAAGCCGTAGGTCAGAAGTTCGAATCTTCTAGGGCGTACCAGATTCCAAAAAGCTATCCATAATGGATAGCTTTTTTTATACAACAAATAATCAATAAACAAACCTCAACAAGTTGGGTCTGAAGGATTTTTTCTTAAGGTGTATTACTTTCTAGGAATTGCTAAGTAAAAAAGTAAACAACTTTACTTTTTTATCTGCAAAATCAATGAGACTTATATTTGTAAGCGAAGTGATAACAAGCAAAACAAATATTTTAGTCGGAATTAGAAATCCTAGTACAAGTAGTACTTGGATCTTCTTACTTATCGCAGAAAGTGATGCGATTTAAGAAAAAAGACGAAGATCATATTAGCCTTTAAGAATAGAAACCTCTCCTTCAGAAAACCCTACCAACATAGGCTCTACATAAATTCTAACACCACACATCTCAAAAACTTTTTCTTGGATTTCAATTGCTAGCTTATATATATCATTTCCTCTAGCTCCACCATAATTTACAAGCACTAATGCATGCTTATCAAATACGGCAGCATCACCCTTTCTATAACCTTTAAGCCCACATACTTCAATAAGAAAAGCTGTTGGAATTTTAATCATCCCTTTATCATCTTTTAAATCAACTCTAAAACTATCAAACTTCGCTAACTGCTCACCACTAACAAATTCACTTAACTTACTTCTAGCGTTCTTAAAACCGCTCTCTGATACAATCACATTCTTAAAGAAAGAACCTGCATTACCTATCTTTTTAACATCAGGCAATCTTTGATTTCTAATATCAATTATAAACTCTCTAATTTCAGCAATAGATACATCTTTCTTATATGCAAACTCATTAGCCAAATCTCTATAAGTAAAACAAGGCTTAGCTAGTTTGGATAAACTAAATTCAACTGCCAAAATAACATATCTACCCTGCTCTTTTTTATTAAAAATACTAGAACGATAACCAAATTCACAATCTTTTGCATCAAGCCACATTATATCATTACTAACCGTGTCAAAAACTTTCACTTGAGTAATAACATCTGATACTTCTTGTCCAAAGGCTCCAATATTTTGCACAGGACAAGCTCCAACAGATCCTGGTATTAAAGATAAGTTCTCAATTCCCCAATATTCATTTTCGACAGCCCAAGCTACAAAATCATCCCAATTAATACCATTTCCAACCTGCACAACGACCTTATCATTATCTTCATTAACAACATCGATAAACTCAATACCATTTTTAATTATCACGCCACGAAAACCAGCATTGGAAACAACCAAATTACATCCCTCACCGATAATAAGGAACGGTAAATCTTCATAATCAGCAAAACGAATAGCACTAACTAATTGCTTCT
The DNA here is from genome assembly GCA_002410125.1 of Alphaproteobacteria bacterium UBA5343. Taxonomy (GTDB): domain Bacteria; phylum Pseudomonadota; class Alphaproteobacteria; order RF32; family UBA5343; genus UBA5343. The sequence goes on along the minus strand of DHQH01000049.1, from coordinate 33,168 downwards.
CATTTTTGACAACGATAAAATGGTCGGCATTACCGCCAACCATAAAACTCGTATACTCACTTAAAGTGACATCTTTTAACATTTCACTTTAACCTTTAATAGTTAAATAAATGAATTTATTATATATTCCTCTAGTTTAGAATCTTCAATTCTAATTTGCTCCATTGTATCTCTATCACGAATTGTAACAGATGATGGATTTTCTTCTAATGTTTCAAAATCAACAGTAATACAAATCGGGGTTCCAATCTCATCATTTCTTCTATAAGCTTTACCAATATTACCTGTATTTTCTAATGACACACGACCAATTCCAAGTTTTAAAAGTCTCTTCTTAATTTCAAAACATTTATCCATAATTTTTTCGTTATTTTTCTTTAGCGGTATTACAGAAACTTTCACTGGAGCTAAATGTTTTTTCAACTTAAGAACTGTTCTAGTTTTACCATCAACTAAATCTTCTTCCTCATAAGCCTCACTCATAATAGCAATCATTGCCCTACCAAGACCTGCAGCTGTTTCAACAACAAAAGGAATATAGTTTTCTTTATTTGCTTGGTCTACATAGTTCAATTTAGTATTTGAATGAGTATTCTTTTTAACCTTAGCTTGAATATCAAATTCTTCTTGATTTTTTGTATGAGAGCCAAGATCATAATCAGTTCTATCATGAACCCCCTCTAACTCGTCAAAACCATGAGGGAATCTATATTCAATATCACTAGCTTGATTAGCATAAAAAATTAATTCATTTTCATCATGTTTATGCCATCTAAGATTTTCTTTATTAATGCCTTGCTCTAGCCACCAATTAAACCTAGCTTCTTGCCACTCTTTGAAATATTTATTATTTTCACCAGGTTTAATAAAATATTGCATCTCCATTTGCTCAAA
>DHQH01000049.1:0-32029 GCA_002410125.1 Alphaproteobacteria bacterium UBA5343 | reverse complement strand
GTCAAAAAAAAAAATTACGAGCCATAATTTCATTTCTAAAAGATCTACCAACTTGAGCAATACCAAAAGGTAACTTTCTACTTGTTGAATCTAATACATTCTTAAAGTTAATATAAGAACCTTGTGCAGTCTCAGCTCTAAGATAAGCTTTTGATCCTTCTTCAACTACAGGACCAATATTTAATGGAAATAAAAGATTAAAATCACGAGGCTCTGTTATATTTTCAGAACCACAATTATCGCATTTAGCTTGATTTTTCATCTTATCTTGACGCATTCTAGCTTTACAATCTTTACAATCAACCAAAGGATCAGAAAAAGTTTCTTCATGTCCAGAATATTGCCAAATGATTGAAGGACTAATTAAAGACGCTTCTAAACCTTCAACATCATCTCTTTCATAAATCATTGATGACCACCAAGATTTTTTAATATTATCTTTCAGTTCAATTCCTAATGGACCATAATCATAAAGACCTTTCATTCCGCCATATATATCAGCACTTTGGAAAATAAAACCTCTTCTTTTACACAATGACACTAACTGATCCATAGATGTTGCAACCATAATTAAATCCTTTATTTCTTTATTATAAATTTCAAAGTTATAATTTTTAATGTAATATCACAAAATAATCAAGATTTATTTATTGAAATTTAACCCACCACATACTAAATTAGTCTGGTAAATTTAAGTAAAAGGAAAATAAAATGTTAAACATAATAAAAAACAACAAATTTGAGACATTATTAGTAATAATTTTATTGAGCTTATTCTCATTCAAAATCACAACAAACAAACAAATGAATGAACAACAAATTATTCCTAATACTGTTGAACAAAACGGTGTTTATTTATTCTATCATCCAGGATGCCCTCACTGCCACAAGGCAATGAAATTCATTGATGAAGAATTAAAAGACGAATATCCAAATATTATTTTCTATAACATAAACATCACTGAAAAGAAAAACAGTCAATTATTCAAACAATATGGTATGGAATATGGTATGGATATAAATAAAATGGGTACTCCAACCATCTTCATAGGTGATAAATATATGGTTGGCTATGCTAACAACTCAAATTCTGGATATGCCCTAAAACAAATGGTACAAGAATTTGCTAATAACTCAGCGATCAAAACACCTACAAAAAAATTAGCAAACGAAGAAAACACAACGCCAATCACCAAAGAAATGACAGAAAAATCTAAAATATTAGATTTACCTTTCTTTGGCGAAATTGATGTTTTCAAAACCTCTTTACCATTACTATCGGTAATTTTAGGGTTTGTAGATGGTTTTAATCCTTGTGCAATGTGGGTGTTAGCTTACCTTATATCACTTGTAGCAGGCCTAGACGATAAAAAGAAAATGTGGAAGATTGTAGGAGCTTTTGTCCTTGCAGAAGGTATTATGTATTTCTTATTCATGACCACATGGCTAAACCTATTCTTACTTTTAGGTTACATCTATTACATCACCCTATTTGTAGGAATTGTTGCTCTTTATACTGGTATTACCAGCATCAAAGCCTTTATAGACACAAGAGGTGGAGCATTAGTTTGTAAAGTTGGTAATGCAGATAGCAAAAGAAAAACAATGTCAAGAATGGAAAGATTGGTTAACTCCGAGTTAAAAGGCATCGCAGGCTTTATATCAATCCTTTGCTTAGCATTTGTTGTAAACTCTATAGAATTTATGTGTAGTGCTGCAATTCCAGCCGTTTATACTAATGTATTAGCAAACTCAAACATCTCTAGCTTTATGCATTACTTCTATATCTTTATCTATAACATCTTCTATATGTTAGATGACTATATCATCTTTGGTATGGCATTATTCGCTATTAATAAATATATGGGCGATAACTATGCTAGATGGTGTAAACTAATCGGTGGAGCAATCTTAGGTGTTCTAGGTATTATGATGGTCTTCTACCCTCATCTACTTAGATAATACAAAGAACATACCCCCTGACAATACCAGGGGGTATTTTTCTCAAAAGGAAAATTATAATAATGAATAAATATGCACTATTTGATTTTGATGGTTGTTTAATAGAAAGTAGAGATTCAATAAGAAAGTCATATCTTGACACTATAGAATATGGAGTAAAACATAACCTACTACCTAACAATATAGATATAAAATATTGCAAAAATTTATTAGAGGATAACAACGTTCTTGCTTATATAGGGGGACCAGGGGTTTATAATTTACAGAGAATAATAAACCATAAATCACCTGTAGAAATATCTACCAATACCTATATAGAACTTATGGAATATTATAATATCAGACAATATGAAAACTACCAAAAAGATGTTATTTATAGTGGTGTATTAGAAGGATTACAAACACTACAAAACAATGGATTTAAATTCATAATAGTCACAGCTAGAAAAGACTTAGGTATTAAAGAGGCTATCAAAAAACACCAACACACATTCAAAGGAATAAAGTTTCTTGATACAGCTGGTATACTCCACGAGAAAGAAGAAAAAGAAGACACCATAAAAAGAGTTATCCAAGACCATAATATAAACTCAAATGATATAATTTTCATGATTGGTGATAAAAATTCAGATATTTATGCAGGAAATAAAGCTGGAGAAAATTTAAACTACCCAATAAAAACCATATTCTGCAGATATGGACATGAAGTAAAGGACGACAGTTCAAGAACAAAATTAAACCAACCAAGCCACTATGCTAATAACTTCACAGAAGTAATCGAACATATATTAAAAGGTTAAAACACAAAAAAAGCCCCAGCAACCGCCGAGGCTTTTTTTATACGATAAATAATCAATAAACAAACCCCAACAAGTTGGGTCTGATGGATTTTTTTATAAGGTGCATTAAACTAAATTTTGCTCAAGCACTTCTCGTAGTAACCTACTTGAACGTGTTTGAGCATAAATTTATTTGATGTGATTTAGGAAAAAAGACGAAGAATACGAAGATTAACTCGTTTTTCACCCATAACACTAACCACCGAATAAAGATCAGGTGTCTCAACCTTACCCATCAACAACACTCTAAATATCTTAGCAACACTAGAAATATCACCTTTATAAGCATCAGGATTCTTCTTATAGTCTTTTCCTTTTAGAGCAAAGCCATTATTTTCAGCAACCACTCTTAATTTACCAAACCATTCTTGCTTATCATCATTTTTATCATAACTAGCAAGATAATCACTAATAACTTTAGAAACTGTCTCTTCATCAAGTCCAATTAGCTCCAAAGCCTCATTTTTACCAATAGAGAATTTATCATCAAGGAAAGGCTCAATATCAGCTCTAAGATCTTCCCATTTAACAATGTCTTTTCTAACTCTCTCACCAATTCCTCGTTCAATACCAAAAATAGCTCTCACATATTCTTCATTACTCACCATAATATCAGCAAGCTCTGCATCATATTTTTTAGCCCATTCTAAACCATTATCAAAAAACTCTTCTGCACTAAGTGTTGCAACATATTCTCTTGAAATACTGTTCAATTTATCAAAGTCAAATAAAGCTCCTGCACTACCTGCAAGTCTTTTCATAGTAATTTCAAAATCATTATAAGTAAGACTTGGATTTGCTTTTTTCCAATCTTCATAATTAGAATTAGCGAGATTCATTAGATACTCAATCACAGCAATTTTTGGATATCCTTTTTCAGCATAATACATAACATTAGCCTCTGGATCTTTTCTCTTACTAAGTTTTCTCTTCTTATTATCTTCTAGCTTTTGAATTGGTGAAACATGAGCATATTTTGGAGTTTTCCATTTAAATGCTCTAAATAATTGAATATGAAGCGGTACAGATGGGAACCACTCATCACCACGAATAACATGAGTTGTGTACATAAAATGATCATCAATTACATGAGCAAAATGATATGTTGGTAATTTATCTTGCTTCATAATCACAATATCTAAATCATTTTCAGGAAGTTCTCTAACACCTTTAATAACATCTTTTACTGCAATTCTTTTATCATAATTACCAGGAGATTTAAATCTGATTACATAAGGCTTGCCTTCATCAAGATTTTTAATCATTTCTTCTTTTGATAACTCACGACCTGTTGCCCATTTACCATAATAACCGGGACGAAGAGATTGTTTTTGCTGCTCTTCTCTCATTACATCTAATTCTTCTTTTGTTGCAAAACAAGGATATGCTTTACCTTCTTCAATTAGATATTTAATAAAGGCTTGATAAATTTCTTTTCTGTCACTTTGACGATAAGGACCATAATTACCAATTTCATTACCTTTTGATACTTCACCCTCATCAACTTTTATATCAAAATCAGCCAAAGACTGAGCAATCAAATCAGCTGCACCTTCAACTTCACGAGCCTGATCTGTATCTTCAATTCTAAGAATAAAAATACCATCTTCCTCGTTATGAGCAAATTTCTCATTCACCAGTGCCGCATACAAACTACCAATATGCACAAAACCAGTCGGACTAGGAGCAAATCTTGTTACTCTTGCCCCCTCTTTTAATTCTCTTGGTTTATACTTAGCTTCAATCTCAGCCATTGTTGGTAAATCATTCTTAAAAATTCTATTTGCAATTTCTTTCAATTTTCTATACCTTTACAAAGTTATTTTAAATTAACCACAAAATAATATAACTATTACAAAAACACAAGATAATATTTATTAAGTATTAGGATTTAAATATGGGATATCAAAAAAAATCAGCCTTTCTTTCTTTAACCACTATGTTCTTTTGGGCTTTATCTATGGTATTTGTCAGGTATCTAATCCAAAAATATCAAGTAAACCCAGTAATATTCACCTGTGCAATTACTTTTATATGTTCCCTTACTTTGATTTTTGTTGCAGGTCCAGGCAATAACGGAATTGAAACCGTAATGGCAAAAAATTCTTGGCTCTTTAGCATATGCCAAATCTTAAAAAACATTTGTTACATAACAGCACTCATATATATCACCTCAACCGAACTAGATTTATTAAGGAATATGGAAATTGCCATAGCCCTAATTTTCACTACTATGTTTTTAAAAAGAAAATTAAATCCTATTGATGTTGTTGGTATATTTCTAACCATAATTGGCTCATTCATCATCCTAAATGAAATGCATATTGATATTAAAATAATCGTATTTTTCTGGGTATTTATCGGTGCTATATTTGGCTCTATTAGAACGATAGTTACAGAAACTCACCCTCAAAATAAAGTCCAACTAACAATAAAAGATAGATGTAGAGTATCTGGCTATATTATGATGATAACTTCTATTTTGTTTATCGCTTTCTTTGGAATAATTGCCTATATAGGATCAATCTCTCCTGCTGAGGTAACTAACCAAATTCCTTTTTATGAATCCCTTCCAAAAGCTAAAGATTTCTTTTATATCCCAACTGTAGTTGGTTCTCTAATCCATGGAGTATTCATCTATTCATTTGGAATGTATTACTACTTCTATGCAGTATCAGTTGCTAAAAATGAAGTATTTATGATGTATAACTCATTCCTACCAGTCTTTACTTACATAATAGAAATTATATTCTCATATTTCACTATCCTTACCATTTCAGATATATCAAACACGGATATACTAGCGGGTATTATTGTAATCATAGGTGCAATGGCTATGGTTTTATATAGAGTATTAAAAGAGAAACTACTCCTAAAATCATTCAAATAAAACCCACAAAAAAAAGCCTCCAATTCAGGAGGCTTTTTTAATATCTACTATTTCCCTTAAGTTTAACTCTATTAGAGATTATAAAATTATCAACTTCTCTTTTTCTATTAGCTAAAAAATCCAATCCAATTTTCTGCAAATCAATTCTATCCGACTTCATCAATGATTCCATAAATCCACCATAAACCTTATTATATCTCTCTGGATGAACATAAGAATCTTGCATTAAACTAGATATTATATTTTCAGCCTCTTCTGCCCCCTCCATCAATACATCCTTATTAGCCCTATCACTATAAAGGCTAACCATAGCCGCAGATAAATTTGAAATTGACACCATTACATCTGTCTTAGTTGGATTTTTAATACTTGGACTAGCAACACCATCTCTTCCTAAAAAAGGCTCAGGCAAGTCACTCTTCAATATCTGATGCTTGCTAACTGCCTCCAGGTCATCTTTCGCAGCTTTAACTCTCATATCAGCCTGCTTTACAAGTCCCTTATTCTTGCGAGATTTACTTACCATCCCTAATTCAATAGCAATCTCAGCTGCAAATTTGTTCTTATATTTAGGTTGTTTTTGAGCATTAAGAACTCTTGCCATTTCATCTGATGTAAAGTTCATAGCTTCCAAAATTCTAGGTACTTGCTTTAATTTTGATGCCATTATACAAACTATCCTTTCATATTTCGTTGTTTATTATAAACTGCCATTTGTTTTGCCTGTTGATCTACCTTATGTTTTTGTTCTTTATAAGCAAGTATCTTTTTCTCACTCTCTTGTCTTTGTATCATCTTCTCTTGGGCGTCCATTCTCTCTTTCTCAACCATAAAATGGGCATTACCCTTATCCTCAATTCGCGCCATATAAAGAAGAACTAAAAACTCTTTCTTACCCTCTTCACCTTTATCTTTATATTCTTCTTTATATAACTCTTTCCAATACTTTTCTGAAAGACCTTTTGTATCGATAAAATACATCTTATAAGAATCTTTATTCCAGTGATCCATTCCAACAAGCTTTACTTCACTTCCACCACCATGATCATCACTATTACCACTAACAGTATCATCCTTACCTTCTCTTAACTTTTCTCCAATATAAGTTACCGCATGACCACCACCAGTTTTTCTAATCATTGTTACAACATCACCATACTGGGGCAAATTACCCTCACTTTTTCCATCAATCACATAATCTTTATAATCTACCTTTACCTTCTTCTGAAATTGACTATTAGACATTTTTTGCCAATCAGTCAAATCAGCTACCAAACCATCTTGAAACTCAGGAAAATTACTCAAATTATTCATTACAAATAATAAACAATAAGCCTTATACTTAGATGAAGCTTTATCCATATGAGGACCATTAATATAATTATCTTGTATATATTGATTTCTTAGTATTTTTGATTTTGCCTCTAATTTATGTATTTGGTACATCTCATCAATTGTTGTCTGCACAAAATTAGCAACAGTCCAATTTGCTCTTTTCTTAATCTCTTCATTTATATCAACATCATCAATATTATCTATTAATTCATCGAATTCTTTAGCTGATACATTATTTACCGTACCGTTATATTCTCCTCGAGGATTTAAAACTCCATTTCTTGCACTGTCAATTCTTTTTTTATTTCTAATTCTAACCTCTTTTGTTCTTGATTTTTTTCTCTCATTCATATCTGAAAAAAATTCACTAACTCGCCACTTATTAGTGAATACAGCAAAACCAGCGAGCATAATTACACCCACTTTTTTAGCCAAGTTAATTTTCGCTTTTCTTCTCACCATATACCTCAAAAGAAAATTAGACAATATAGACACAATAGCACAGAAAACACTAAAAATCAAAGAATATTTACAGCTTAAAACTCATACTATAAGTTGGCTCATCAGATGACTTTTCCTTACATTTACAATCATCACCACAAGTTCCATCACAATCACATTCATCACCGCAAGAGTTACTCTCACAACTTCCCCCAGAACAACATCCACCAACAGCAGGTATCACTGTCACATCATCTGTATCACCATTAATCAATTTCTGTCTTAAATTCTCAATCTGATCGCGATTTGCATTTCCACAGCTACTACATGCTTGATAAGGTGTTTTTAACATTAATTTTGATAACCATTTAAACATTTAATTTATACCCTTTAAATTCTATTTCTTTCCTGAACTTTTTTTGATAATATATTATCATTAACATCATCTTTTATATTAGCTTTATCTTGATTATCAATTATCTCTTTATTTGCTAACAAAAATAATATATCACTATCCCCTTTTCTATCTTCATAAAGCTCTGTCAAAAGATCCAACTGATCCATATATTTAGACTTCTCTGTCCAATCTGCAATCATCCTATCTCTCACTTGAACAATATAAAGATTTTTAATCTTTTTGCTATACTTAAAAGAATCATAATTAACTAATCTAATCTCACTACTATAATTTCTTTGCCTATCATCACCACTATTAGCACTAACCAACTTTTCTTTACCACCATCAGATAGTTCATTGCCAACATATGTCATTGCATGATAACTATCATCTGCAAATCTAACAATAACAATATCTCCAATTTTAGGCTCAACCTTTTGTTTTCTAGCATCTTTTATATAATCTTTATGATATCTCTTTGTATAATTCACAAAAAATTTATTTGCTAACTTACAAACACCTGGATAATCACCAAAACAAGAAACTCCCTCTTTAAACTTCTGAATATTACTCATTGGAAAACCAAGACAATAAGGCTCTTTATAAGATATTTTTCGACTATCAGTAATATTATCCAAATAATTATCTATAATATATTTATCTTTCTTATCTTTCAAAACTTGTATTTGTGCTTCTAACTCTTTTTTCTTTGATCTTAAACTTGTCTTACTCTTTTTAACAGCAAGCTCTTTAATTTCATATTCCATTTCATGAATAACAGCCATCTCTTTTCTAATTTCAACTAATAACTGTTCTTCCACCCAATCAGCTCTTTTTCTTATTTCCTCATCAATATCTACTTTGGTACTAATTCTATTTAGTTTTTCTTCTTTAGCTTCTTTTAATATTTTTCTACCTTCTTCTGTTTTCTTCTCACTATTTGGAGCATTTTTAGGTGCAAAAATAGCCATTGAAGCAAGTAATCCCACCAACAGCTTCTTAGTTCTAATCCTCTTTTTTACCTTATCACTCATCATTTATCTCAAATTAAAGCACCAAACAATAAATTGATTATAAACCATAATTATTAAATATTATATAAAAATATATAGAAAAGCCCCTATTTTTTAGGGGCTTATCTTATAACTAAAAAGTGATACTATCTTATAAAACTAGTCATAACTTCTCTAACTGTATCAGGTTCTTTAATTTCACCTTTAGAATTTTCAATAGACTTTAACAACCAAACCATATTCTTACCTAAATTTCTCATAGTTTGAAGTCCTTCTTCATCCTTATTTACCTCCCCTGGAGTCCTACCATATCCCATATTCCAATATGTTGACCCCACTGTCATCATCTCCGAAATAGTAAATAAACTATTCATCGAATGGAATGCAGGCAAAGCCCCAGCACGTCTTACCGCAACAACAGAAGCCCCAACCTTTCTTTTTAATATCCCATTCACAAGTCCAACCATACCAAACCTATCAATAAAAGCTTTCATCTGTGAACTAACATCCGCAAAATAAACCGGACTACCTAAAATAATCCCATCAGCATCTTTGGCTTTTTCTAATGCCTTATTCACAATATCATTCTTAATCACACATTTATTGTCCATATTTTCTCTACATTTACCACAAGCCAAACATCCACTGATAGGCTTAGAGCCAATATTGATAATTTCAGTTTCAATACCCTCTTTTTCTAATTCTTCAAAAACTGTTTTAATTAAAATAGAAGTATTACCTTCTTTTTTAGGACTTCCATTAATTCCAATAACTTTCATTTGTTTTCCTTTATAATTTTTTATTTTTTCTCTTTTAATACTCTCTTTAGTGCAACTTCTGGATTTAACTCAGGATTTGTAATATGTTCTAAATAATCTTTGGCCGATTTATCCAATGTTTCATCATCTGCAATCACTGCTGAATGCATCTTAAATATTGGTAGATATTTCATACCTATCAAATTTGCAGTTTGTTGCATTGGTTTTAATAACTCACTCAAACTATATGTATTATAACCTCCTGCTTGATATGATTCCTCTGGTCCCCCAACAGAAACAGCTACCACATATTCTTTTCCCTTTAAAGCATCACCATTAGGTCCAAATGCCCAACCATATTCTAATACCAAGTTTTGCCATTTTCTCATTAATGCCGGAATATTATACCAATGAAAAGGATATTGAAACACAATTCTATCATGTTCTAAAAGAAGTTTTTGTTCTTTCTCTTTATCAATAACCTCATCAGGATATCTCTCGTTTAAATTATTTATAGTTACTCTTCCATCTTTTTTTAACTCTTCTAACCATCTTTTATTAACTTTAGAATTTTCAAAAATTCCATGAGCAAAAACCACCATAATTTTCATCTTATTTTTCTCCTAACTTTATTGCTATCTTTTTTATTTTTTTCATTATTACATCTACATCATAAATCTAGTAAATATATCTATATTAATTCTTTATATAATAGTCACAAATAGTCTTTCAATATACATTTATTACATATTATTCTGAGCATCACAATTAAATCAAACCCTAAACTAGTTCATTTTAAACACCAACCATATCAATATTTTTATCAATCGAAACTGACAATAAAAAATAAATTATTGAATTACTACTAACAAGATATATATTAGAATAATAAATAACCATCTTAAACAGGGAACAATATCTATGAAAGTTTTAATTATAGGAGGTGTTGCAGGGGGAGCTTCAACTGCAGCAAGACTTAGAAGAAAAGATGAAAATGCAGAAATTATAATATTTGAAAGAGGAGAACATATATCTTATGCTAGTTGTGGACTTCCCTATTATCTCTCCGACACTATAGATAATCGTGATTCATTATTAGTAATGACTCCAGAAAAATTCAAAAATTTATTAAATATTGATGTCAGAATAAATTCTAATGTGACTGATATTGATAGAAAGAATAAAAACATCACCATCAAGAATTTACAAACAAATGAAATTTATAAAGAAAACTATGATAAATTAGTGTTATCCCCTGGAGCTAAACCATTCATTCCTCCAATCAAAGGAATTAATAGTAATAAAATTTTTACTCTTAGAAATGTCAATGATGCAGATAAAATTAAAGAAAAAATAACAAAAAATAAAGTAAAAAACATTGCAATAATTGGTGGTGGATTCATTGGTGTAGAAACTGCAGAAAATCTAAAAGAAGCAGGAATCAAAACTTCTATCATAGAAATGGCACCTCAACTTTTATCGCAATTAGACTTTGAAATAGCCTCAATAATCCATAACCATTTAGTAGACAAAGGTATAAACCTTCACCTAAATACATCTGTTACAAGTTTTGAAGATACTAAAGATGGTTTAATTATAGAATTAAATAATAAAGAAAAAATAACCGCTGATTATGCTATTTTATCAATTGGTATCAGAGCAGAAAATGAACTAGCCCTCAAGACTAATTTAGAAACAGGTCCAAGAGGACATATTATCGTTAATGAAAACTTGCGAACAAATGATAAAGATATTTATGCTCTTGGTGATGTAATTGAAGTTATAGACTTTGTTACTAAAGACAAAACAGCCATCCCCCTTGCTGGACCTGCGAATAAACAAGGAAGAATTATTGCTGACAATATAACAGGTGGAAACAAAAAATATAATGGGACTCAAGGAACTTCCATATTAAAAGTTTTTAATTATGATGTGGCTTCAACAGGTATTAACGAAAAAACACTAAAAGCAAAAGAAATTCCATACTTAAAAACTTTTGTTCATGGGTTTTCTCATGCCAATTATTACCCTAAAGCAATGCCAATTCTCCTGAAATTATTATTCACACCTGACACAGGAAAAATTCTTGGATCTCAAGTAATTGGACAAGATGGTGTAGATAAAAGAATTGACATCATAGCCTCAATCATGAGAATGGGAGGAACCATTAATGACTTAGCTCAAGCAGAACTTTCTTATGCACCACCCCACGGTAGTGCAAAAGATATTGTAAACATCGCAGGAATGTCTGCTCAAAATATCTCTAACAAAGAAATTATTCCTTTTTACCTTGATGAATTAGACAGCTTGACAGATAACAATGTTTTAATAGATGTTAGAACAAGCCAAGAAAGAACAATAGGTAATTTCAACAATGATATACACCTTCCATTAGAAGAAATAAGAAACAGACTAAATGAATTACCAAAAAACAAAGAAATTATTACCTATTGCACTAAAGGATTAAAATCTTATTTTGCAGCAAGAATACTTTCTCAAAATGGTTTTAATGTAAAAACTCTAAATGGAGGATACAGCATTTATAAAGAATTAAACAAAAAAAACGCATATTAAAGTTGGGTTTTATACAATGTAGAATATAAAGATTCTGGATTTGCAATCAATTCCTCATGAGTTCCCATTTCTTTAATTTCGCCCTCATTTACAACCACAATTTTATCAGCATTTTTAACCGTTGATAACCTATGAGCAATAATTAAAACTGTTCTATCTTTCATAAGGTTATTAATAGCTTGTTGAACCACTTTCTCTGATTTATTATCTAAAGATGATGTCGCTTCATCCAGAATAACCACAGGAGCATTCTTAATAAATGCACGAGCAATTGCTATTCTTTGTCTTTGCCCACCAGATACAAGAACACCACGTTCACCAATCTCAGTATCAAGCCCGTCACTAAGAGACGCTATAAAATCTTTAAGGCAAGCATTTTCAATAGCATTTTCAATTTCTTCTTGGCTAACATCTACCCTACCAAGCAAAATATTATCTCTAATTGTTCCGGCAAAAAGGAAGTTATCTTGAAAAACCACCGCAATATTATCTCTAAGACTATCCACTGTTACATCTTTAATATCATTACCATCAACTAATATTGAGCCATTATATATTTCATAAAATCTTGGCAATAAATTAGCAAGTGTAGTTTTACCACCACCAGATCCGCCTACAAAAGCATAAGTTTCCCCAGCCTTAATATCTAAATTAATGTTTTTTAACACCGGTTTATTTGCAATATATTCAAAACTAACACCTCTATACTCAATATTCTTAGCTATTGTTTCTAATTTCTTAGCATCTTTTTTATCTTGAATAACATTTTTTCTATTAATCAATGCAGAAATTCTCTCCATTGCCATAAATGACAATTGCACACTAGTAAAAATTTTACCCATCGATTTAATCGGAGTATAAAGCATCAACAGAGCAGTAATAAATGATACAAAACCACCAGGGGTTAACTTATCTGTAATAATCAAATGACTTCCATACCAAATCACCCCCGCAATACCAAATGAAATAATAAAATGCATCACAGGACTAATTAATGCAGTCTTTTGAACAAGTTTCATCCCTAATTTAAACAAAGTTCTAAGAGTTGATTGGAATTTTGTTTGTAAAATTTTATATAGATTATAAGATGCAATCACCCTATTTCCAGCATGAGCTTCATTATAGTGAGTATATAAGTCACCAGCTGAAAATGTTTGAGCAGTAACTAAACTATCAATTTTTTTTCTAATCAATGAAAGAGGAAATAACGCGATAATTAATATCACTGTTGCAACAATTGCAAGCTCCCATGAATTTATAAATAAAACACACACAAGAGATATAGATGAGAAAAACCTTGTGAAAAACATTTTTAAGTTATTAAGAAGTCCTGCACAAGCTAAATCTACATCACTATTAAATCTAAATTGAATATCACCGGAGTTCCAAGTATCAAAAAAACTAGCTTCATTTCTAAGCATTTTTTTAAATAATCTACCTTTTAAATCCATAGTGATTTTAGTTCCCACCCAAGTATTAAGATAAGTTGAAAGATAACTAAATAAACTTTGTGTAAGTGAAAAAAGAATAATTAAAAATGGTAAAAACATACTAGCTGATGTACTTTTTTCAATCATCACCACATCCATATATGGCTTTAATATCCAAGCAATCACCGCATCCATTGCCCCCACAGGAATAGTAATAACCACTGCTAATATTGCCCTTTTCCAATATGGTCTTATATATGGCAACATCATTGTATAATTTTGAGCAAACTTCATTTCTTGTAATTTGTTTTTTATTTTATTAAACATAAATTTTTTCTTTCTCAATAATAATTTTTTTTAGGTCTTAGATTTTTTAAACTCATAAATAAAGTTCTAAAGAAAAAGCGAAATTTAGAATATCTCAGAACTCTCTCTTTAATAAATGGGTTAAAATCCATATCACTTATTTGATTATACATTTTTAGAGTTAAGGTTTTATCTGATATTTTATTAATCATATCTCTATCAAAACCCTCTCCATAATATTTTAGCATCACATCTTCTTTTTCTTTTATGGCCTTATTCCTACTATTAAAGCTAGCACTAGTAGTTGCTCTAAAAAACACTAAAATATCATCAATAGTCGCAACCTTTACTCCATCTAATAATATTCTAAAAATAAAATTATAATCAGCAGCAAAACTATATTTTTCATCAAAGCCATTAAATTTTTCTAATAATGACTTCTTACACATCATCGCTTGATGGCAGAATGGCATTGTATACACAACTTTTCTAGGTCTTGGTAACATTATAAGTTTTTTTTCTTCACTATAAAAAATCTCAGCCCCACCAGCAACAAAATCAGCATCATCTTCTTCTATAGCCTTAACTAATTTCTCAACTGCCATTTCATCAGAATAATAATCATCACTATTCATAAATAAAATATACTCGCCAGTTGACTGTTTTATACCTTTATTCATTGCATTATAGATACCACTATCAGGCTCAGAAAATACACTTATCTCAACATTATCATTAGTTTTTGCCAAACCATTAATAAACTCAATAGTTCCATCCTTAGATGCACCATCAATAATCAAATGCTCAATATTACCATATGTTTGGTTTTGAACACTATCAAACATCTCTTCAAAACAAGCTTTTCTATTATTTTCTATCAAATTAAGACAGACTGTTATAATTGTTACTTTTTTCATCTTTTACATTTTCTTCTTTTTATTTTTCTTAACAAAATTTTCTATAGGCTTTACCATAAATCTTAATTGTAAATAATATTTCAAATCTTTTGTTCTTAGTTTTTTTACCAATTTCTCAATCGGTTTTATCACAAATCTCAATCGTAAATAATACTTCCAGTCGACACTCTTACTTTTCTTTACCAATTTTTCAACCGGTTTAGAAATAAACCTTAGCTTTATATAATATTTATATCTTCCATAATCTCTACCAAAATAAGCAAATGCTTCATTAGAAAAGAAGATTTTTCTAAGATATTTATTTTTCACAAAAACAAAAAACTTAAATATAAATTTATTAGTTAGTTTTTTACATCATATATTAATTAGATCTTTTTTTGTAACAAAACAACCTAAATGTCTCTTCAATGCAGTCAAATAATCATTAAAAGCAACATCATCAAATTGAGTAGAATAACCGCCATCTAATAAGGTTGTAATTGTTTTATCAACATAAGCATATGTTAAGTTATTTTTCAATAACCTATATATCAACTCATAATCAGCACCAATTTTCAAACTCGTATCAAAATATCCATATTCTTCATACAAAGATCTCTTTGCTAAAAATGTATTATGAATAAACGGATGGGTCCAAACAAAATTCTCCACATTAGCTTTAAATAAAATTTCATCATGAAACCAAGAATCAGCCACCGCAAAATCATTGTCATTTTCTTCTAATGCTTCTACCAACCATTTAATAGCATCTTTTTCTAGATATTTATCATCTGTATTCATCACAATAATATAATCACCACTGGCATTCTTAAAACCCTTATTCATAGCATCATAAATACCTGTATCAGGCTCAGAAATAATTCTCAACTCATGCTTCTTATGTTTTCTTGCTAACTTCTCAATAAACTCAACCGTACCATCTGTTGAAGCACCATCAATAATCAAATGCTCAATATTTTTATATGTTTGAGAATGAACACTCTTAAACATTTCTTCAAACAGTTTAACTCTCTGATATTTGATAAGATTAAGACAAATCGTAACAATAGTAACCTTACCTTTTTGTATTTTCTTAGGCATTTTACTTACCTCATCTCAAAATAATTATTTATTAGCAACATATTTAAGCAATGTTTTCTTTAAATCTTCATTTTTCATTTCTTTTATTTTTGCAATCAAAACATCACTACCAGCAACACCAGGAAAAGATGTTGTATGAGCTTCAATAATTTCAGCCCTAGTTAAATTCTCTTTTTTATAAAGAAGTTTTTTCAAAAACTTACCAATCTCTTTATGAGACAACTGATAATTATCAACCGATGCACCATCATATCTAAAGAACACCAAATCACTATTCACCTTCACTCCTTTAGCTTTCTTTTTCATAGCTCTAACTACCAATTCATAATCAGAAGCAAGTCTATATTTCTCACTAAACCCACCTAATTTTTTCAGTAGTTTCTTTGTAGTCAACATTGTTTGATGACAAAATGGCATATTGATAGGATAGATATTCAAATCACTATTCAATCTTATAAATCCTTCAGGAGCTACTTCAACAGGTCTCTCAAGTCTTGCTTCACCAAAAGCAAAATCAGCCTTTGTTGCCTCCAATCTATTCACCAATAATTCAATTGCATTTTCTCTATAGTAATAATCATCACTATTCATATAGATAACATAATCGCCCTTAGCTTTTTTAATCCCTTTATTAAAAGCATTATAAATACCAGTATCAGGCTCACTCACAATTCTCACCTCATGGTTATGAGCTTTTCTATCAACCAAATCTTGGATAAAGGCCACCGTCCCATCTTTTGACGCCCCATCAATAATCAAATGCTCAATATTTCCATATGTTTGAGCTTGCACAGTCTCAAACATTTTCTCAAAATATTCTTCTCTACCACCCTTAACAAGATTAATACAAGCTGTAACAATAGTTACCTTTCCACCTTGTGCACCATTGTTGTTCTTAGATTTTTTGCAAAATAAGTTTTTTAATTTCTTATTCCTAACTTTTTTAGTGAAATATAGATCTCCTATAGATTTCACCATTATTTCTTCATCAGGTTTCTTATTTTCAAACTGAGTAATTAAATTACGATACATACTATCAACCATTTTAAATTCCAAACGGCTAACATGCTCACCTATTTTTGCATCTTTCCTAATTTCTTTTTCAGATAAAGGTTTTAATTTTTTATCAAAATCATAATCCTTAATCTGCATCTCACTAGAATCACCATCTTCTTTTACTTTTCTCTTATATTCTTTCTTAGCAAATTCAATAGCTTCATACAAACAATCACTAACAGCTCTTTGCCTTACATCAAATTCTTTCAATCTTTCTTCTTTAGTAGATTTAACATGCTCTGTGTTTAACAATTCTAACATCTTTTTAGCTAAATCTTCTTCATCCCCAGTTCTAAAGAAATTAATATCTTTAATACCGTCTAACTCTTTATTAATCTCAATATCAGAAACAATAGATCTAACCCCATAAGAAACAGCACTTAGAACAGATCCACCACCTGCACCACCTTCATAAAGAGTTGGCTGCACAATAGCTACTGCATTTTTAATCATCTCAACTTGGTCTTCTTTAGGTAAAAAGCCTGTAAATTTCACATGACCTTCTAACCCATTCTTCTTAATCAAGTCTTTTAGGAACTTTTGATATTTAGGGAATCTAAAATCATTAGGATCACCTGTACAAACCAAAATACAATCAGGTCTTTCTTTAATAAGATGTTTCATAGCTTTTATAGCTGTAATATGGTCCTTATGAACAAAGAACTGATTACAAATAAGAAAATAATTATCTGTTAAGCTATATTTATCTAATAAAGATGGATTATCTTCTAAAAATTCTTTATTAAAATAATTACAATATGGGAAATTAAATACTTTTTCTTCTGGTGCTTCATAAAATTTCACTAAATCATTTTTTGCATTTCGTGAATTATTGATAATAGCATCACCAGAATGAACCATATTAAAAAATGCAAAATCTCTGCTTGATTTATCCGCATTAGTAAAAAAGTTAGGATAGTATAAGTGTTGACAATCTGGGACATAATAAACTTTAGGAAATTTCATATCATAGAATTTATCATAAGCACACATTACAACATCAGGCTCAATATCATATATATCAGCAACATCATTTTTAGTAAGAACTACCTGTAACTTACCCTTGTAACCATCCTCATAATCACCAATGATACTTCTATGATATACATTATCGCTAAGCATAACTATAATTTCATTATCTCTTAGCATCAAAGGATTGATAATTATATTCTTTAAAAAGTCTCTACCACCACCCCAAGATGATAAATGATCAGCATGTATTACAATCTTCATTATTTTACCTTCCTAATCGGACACCCAACATAAGTTCCAGGCTCTGTTATATTCTTATTAACAACACTACCAGCACCAATAACTACATCATCACAAATCTCAATATAATCAATCACTGTAGCATTAGCCCCTACAAAAACATTATTTCCTATTTTCACTCTACCACACACAATAGAGTTAACTGATATATGACAAAAATCACCAATTTTAGCCTCATGCTCAACAACAGCACCAGTATTAATGATCGTTCCCCGACCAATTTTGCTTTGAGGGCCTAAATAAGCATTCATAGCGATAAAAGAACTATTCCCTACACTAGCTTCTACCCCAACATCAACACTCTTAGAAATAATCGGCTTTAATTCTGAATTTTTATTCTCATAAAATTCTAATAATTCTTTTCTTTTTTCTGAACCACCTAATGCAATATGTATGTTACCATTCAGATCATCAATCTCTGGCAAAACATCAAAACCGAATATTTTTTCATTTTCTCTTGCATTTTCATCAACAAATATAATCTCAGCTTCAGCATCATTTTTAAGTATTGTATTAACAACACTTCTAGCATGTCCTCCACATCCAATTATAATATGTTTAGTCATTGAAAAATTCTCCAATTTTAGAACAAATATATTCAATATCACTACGCTCTAATGATGGGTAACTAGGTAAGTTCATGCCACTCTCAGAAAGCGCCTCAGACACAGGGAAAACCTCACCATTATCATACATTGGCATTTTATGAACACATGGGAATAAAGGTCTTGTATCAATTCCATTCTTCTTCAAAAATGCTCTAAGATCACTATTGGTATCTTTATCTTTCACTACAATTGAATTCATCCAATATGTATGGAATTTTTCTCTACTATTTGCCTTATGAAATTCAACAGGTAAATCTTCTAAAAATTCTTTATACCAAAAAGCAATAGCAACTTTTTTATTCATAATGCTTTCAACGCTTTCAAGCTGCGCACAACCAATTGCAGCACAAAGATTTGTCATCCTATAGTTATATCCAACCACATCATGCCAATATTCCCTACCACAATCAGACAAACCTTGCCCTTTAAGTTTGGTTACTTTTCTAATCAAATCATCATCATTAGAAACAACCATACCACCCTCACCTGTAGTAATAGTTTTATTTCCAAAGAAAGAAAATGAAGCAATATCACCAATTGTTCCTAACTTTTCACCTTGATAAGTGGAACCAATCGCCTCTGCACAATCTTCAATCACTTTTAAATTATTCTCTCTAGCAATCGCCATAATTTCACCCATATCACATGGACAACCATATAAAGGCACAACCAAGATTGCTTTTGTTTTATCTGTAATTTTTTCTTTTATACTCTTAGGACAAACTTGCCAGTCACTTTCAGTACAATCTGCAAAAACAGGCTCAGCTCCAACATATTTAATAGCATTTACTGATGCTATATAAGTAAATGTTGGTACAATTACTTCATCACCAACACCAATATCAAGAGCCATTAAAGCCAAATGAATAGCAACAGTCCCATTAGAACAACTAGCAGCATGCTTTGCCCCTAAAAACTCAGCAAAATTTTCTTCGAACTGATTGATAAATTTACCTTTAGATGAAATCCAAGTAGAATCAAGTGCTTCATTCACATATTTCTTTTCTTTACCATTCATCAAAGGTATATAAACTGGATATTTCATTATATTTTCTCTTCTTTACCCGTTTCTACATTAATTATCGGTAATCCTTTTATAAGCTTCAATCTATCCTCTCCACTTGCAAAAGTAAGACTACCATCTTTATTACGACTTTCTCTAAACTGAGACTCTTTATACCCCTCATCAACTGATAAGGCTTTTAAATCTCCAAGTTTAGATTTTTTAACAAAATAAGCATTATTAGCAGCACTATTAACCCCAATAAAGCTATATCCTTTTTCTTCCGCAAGCATACACATTGCCCTAAGTGATGCACCTGCATAAATTCCACTATGATGGGCATTTAAACGACAGAAATCGCTTTTATAAGGAACTGTAATCGCTCTGTCTTTTCCTAAAACACTGTTAAATTCCATTATCACAATATCAGGAGTTACAACATCTATTGCTTTCCAAACCCAATAATCAACACCATCAATATCAATATGCAATAAACCAATCTCACCCTTAATTCCATTTTTAGAAATCAATTCATTAATATTTTCAGCTGTAATAAATGCACATTCAGCTTTTAAGTTATGTTTCCAATAAATATCATCTTTTTTAATATAATCCACATACTCTTTTGAACCATCAAATACTAAACCATTCCAATTATTATTCATCAACAAAAATCTAGTATTAGATTCTGTATAATCCTCAACACCAAATTCAATAAATATTTTATTAGAAATATCAATTGTTTTAATCAAATATTGAATGAGCCCATCATCATCCCATTGTGAAAAAACCTTAAACCCTGCTGTAGCAAAATCTTTTTGATTGGCAATTAATGACTGAGCTTGCAATATTTTAGCATCCAAAATATTTTGAGAATTTCTAAAATTACTATTACAAACTTCTGTAATCTTAGCATCAATAAGTACAGACTTTTGCTCTAATTCATCCATTCTAGTATTTTGTAAATCTGATATTTCCTCACTTTTACTAACTCTTTCAAAAACATCATCAACTTTAATATGAAGACTATTAATTTCTGCTTTAATATCATCTAAACCATAATTAATAGGAGAAAAGTCACTCATCTTTGACTCTATTTTCTCTAACTGCTCACTGCTATTTACAACTTTTCTTTCGATGGTTTTTAGTTGCTTACCAACTTCTACCGTATTTTTCTCAACCCCTAAAAACCTAACATAAATATCATCCAACTTAGAATTAAGAGTATTAACTTCAACATCCAAGGCATCAATCCTCAAATCTATATGAGATTTTATCTCATCAATCAACACTCTTAATTTCTTATTAGATATCATTTTTTAAGCCTGTCTATCACATCTCTTTTCTTCCATGACTAATTTCATATCTTCCTCAATCATTTCTTTAACGAGATCTTCAAATTTTGTTGTAGCTTCCCAACCAAGAAGTTCTTTTGCTTTAGCCGGATTACCAAGAAGTTGCTCAACCTCAGCAGGACGGAAATATTTAGGGTCAACTTCGACTAAACACTCTCCACTTACCTTGTTATAACCTTTTTCATCAACACCTTCACCCCTCCATTCAATTTCAATATCCAGATGAGCAAAAGCTTTCTCTACAAATTCTCTAACTGTATGCATTTCACCAGTTGCTAACACAAAATCTTCTGGTTTATCATGTTGTAAAATTCTCCACATACCTTCAACATAGTCTCTAGCATGTCCCCAGTCTCTTTTCGCATCCATATTACCAAGATATAATTTATCTTGTTTGCCTTGTTTAATAGCTGCAACAGCTCTAGTAATTTTTCTAGTCACAAAAGTTTCCCCCCTTAAAGGACTTTCATGGTTAAATAAAATACCATTAACCGCAAACATACCATATGCTTCACGATAGTTTTTAGTAATCCAAAAACCATATAATTTAGCCACCCCATAAGGAGACCTTGGGTGAAAGGGAGTTGTTTCACTTTGTGGAACTTCTTGTACTTTACCATAAAGTTCAGATGTTGATGCTTGATAAATTCTAGTTTTCTTCTCTAGACCTAAAAATCTAACTGCCTCAAGAATTCTAAGAGTACCAATACCGTCAGCATTAGCTGTATACTCAGGCACTTCAAAACTAACAGCCACATGAGATTGAGCTGCTAAATTATAAATTTCATCTGGTTGAATTTTTTTCAGCAATGCAGTCAAATTCATAGAATCAACCATATCACCATAATGAAGGAATAAATTTCTATGCTCTAAATGAGAATCTTGATAAATATCATCAATTCTAGCTGTATTAAAAGAAGATGATCTTCTTTTAATTCCATGCACTTCATAACCTTTTTCTAATAAAAGTCTAGCGAGATAGGCTCCATCCTGTCCTGTAATACCAGTAATAAGAGCTACTTTTCTTCCGTTATTCATTTATTAATTTTCCTTCCATTCATTTTTATAATAGTTGTAGGCTTCCTTAACTCCTTGTTCAAAAGGAGTTTTGGGTTCCCAACCAAATTCTTTCATTTTTGTATTATCTGTTAATTTTTTAGCAATTCCATCTGGATATTTAGTATTATGAGTAAATTCTCCCTCATATCCCAACACCTTAGAAATCATTTTATAAAACTCATCAATTGTATAATCAGTAGAAGACGAACAATTAACCACTTCTGGCATATCTTTGAAATTATCTATAGAATACCAAATAAAGTCAGCTAAATCTCCAGCATATAAAAACTCTCTACGAGCCTTACCAGTGCCCCAAACTTCAACTGTTTTATCACCATTCCTAACCGCCTTATCAATTTTTTTAATCACAGCAGGAATCATATGGGAATTATGCTCACCATATTTGTCATATCTACCATATAAGTTAACAGGAACAATAGTTTTATAACTATAACCATTCACCTGATTTGATAAATATTGACATGCTTTCATAACAACATTTTTCGCAATAGCATAACCTTCATTAGTAGGCTCCATTGCACCAGTTAAAAACATTTCTTCTTTTAGAGGGTTTGGTGCATCTTTTGGATAAACACAAGAAGAAGATAAGTTAATCATCTTTTTAACGCCAACTTCCTTCGCAGCCCTAACCAAATTTAGCCCCATCATAACATTATTCATTAAAAAACCATATAAGTCAGCCATATTAGCTTGAATTCCACCAACAAAACCAGCAGAATGAACTATAAAGTCAGGTCTTTCTTTTTTCAAAAATTCTAAAACATCTTCATAATTAAGCAAATTAAGTTCAGAACTACTAGGCACAACAATTTCAACACCTTGTGGCTTACTCTCAACCACATTAGCTCCAACCATTCCTCTCCCGCCAGAAACATATACTTTCATAAAAATTAAGCCCCTACATTCCACTTTTTAAGAATGTCAGAAGAAGAGTTTTTCTTATCTTCACCACCAACACCATATACAGAATTAACACCTAATCTATCACAAAAATCATCTTCAGGAGTTGTTGTTTTCTTTCTATCTCCACCATTGCAGAAATAAAACTCAGTTTCACTATTCTTATGACTTTCAATAACTTTTTGAATACCATTCACACAAGAACCTCTTAAATCATCTTCAAAACCATAAACATTTTCAACCATTTTAAGGTTTTCAATAATAGATTTTCTTGTTTCAAAACTTTGGAAGTTTTTACCTTTTTTCTTAGTAAGCCAAGCGTCTGAATTAAGCAATACATGGATTTTAACTTCTTCACCCACACATTTTGCTGCATCTTTAAATAAAGCAATATGACCTTCATGCAAAGGATCAAAACCACCTGATACTATCACAACTTTTTTCTTTTTACTCATAGCCTAAACACCTCTTTTAATATTCAATAAAAATCTAATCATTTTTCTCATCAACGACTGTTTATTAACATAAATTAAATTTTCTTCAAACGATTTATTCATTATATAATAATAAAAATTCTTTTCTCTTCTTGTTCTTCTACTAACAAACTCTTTACTAAAGTCAGAAAACAAAGATTTTAACTCTTCAAAAAAATGTCTATGATTCCCCTCTTTAGTTCTAGAAAAATGCTTTAGTAACCAATAAAATGAATCCAATCTATCAAGAGAATGATTCGCATCATAAAATTCATACATTCTTCTATAAACTTCTATCTCATCAAACTTACTACCATTTTTATCTTTATCATAATAACTATTACAAAATGATTCTCCTATTCTACGATAAAAATAATTTCCTTTCCTAGAAATAGCAATTTTATTCACAAAAAGTCTAAGTTTATTGAAAAACAAACGATCCTCAAATCTAAGGCCTTGTTCAAAAGTAAGGCTATTGTTAGTTAAGAATGATTTTTTATATAATTTATTACAAGAAGAAGTTCTAACTTTATTCCACAATCTATCGCTTAGCTTGTAAACTCCTTTATTTTTACTACATTTTCTAGAAGATTTTATGTTCTTATGCTCATATACATTTATCAGATTATCATTATAAGATAGCTCTGCCTCACTCCCATTAATTGCCTCAAACAAACCTTCTAAATAATCCTCAGATATATAATCATCTGAATCTATAAAGAATATATATTCACCACTTGCCTCACTAAGACCAAAATTACGAGCAACTGAAACCCCTGCATTTTCCTTAGAAAACACCTTAATTCTGCTATCTTGTTTAGAATATTCCGCTAAGATATTAGCACAATTATCAGTAGAACCATCATCAATACATATAATTTCAAGATTTTGATATGATTGCCCGACTAAAGAATCCAAGCATTTAGGTAAATATGCTTGTACATTATAAATAGGAACTATAACCGATATTAAATTATTCATATTTTTTAATCTATCCTATAAATATATTATATCGCAAAATTTGGTTAAGTATTTATATATATGTATATATAAAATTTTAGCCCGATGTTATACAATAAAAAAACAAATGTCCATAAGAAACCGAATGATTTATACAGCAAAACAACAAAAATTAAAAAATTAAAAAATACATAATAAAAACAAACGGTTATTTTTTAAATTTCAAATATGCAGCCTTATAAGCAATTGCCAAAAAGATGACCGCTCCTAATATATTTCCAATAGTTACTGGAATAAGATTATTTAAGAAATCGGCTATAGTTATTACAGACACACCGGAGTTTAATTCTGCAGATAATAAAATACCTTTAGGAATATAAAACATATTTGCAACACTATGCTCATATCCTGAAGCTATAAAGATTGTAATTGGGAACACAATAGCCAACACTTTACCAGCAATATCTTTTGCCCCATATGACATCCAAACAGCCAGGCAAACTAACCAGTTACATAGGATTCCTCTAGCCATTGCTTCCATAAATGTCAAATGTACTTTAGCCTCTGATATCTTAATAGCCGTCATTGCTCCAATATTATGATGAGACTTCCAAAGTCCTGAATAATAAATTAAAGAAACCATAATTAAAGCACCAATCAGATTAGAGAAATACACAATCACCCAATTCCTAATTAATTGTTTAATACTAGCTTTTTTTTCCATCACTGACAATGCAATCATCACATTACCAGTAAACAACTCACCACCAGCAATTAAAACCATTATAAGCCCAGTACTAAAGACAAGACCACAAAGTAATTTAGAAACTCCATATCCTACATATGTACTAGCATCTGTAGATACTAAAGTTGAAACCTCAGCCCCCATAGCAATAAAAGCACCAGCCAAAATACCAAGCACCAATAACTTTAAAAATGGAGCCTCTGCCTTTGCCACCATAATATTATCTCTAACCTCTAAAGTTATCGCTTTAGGATCTCTATACATATCTGTCATTACTTATTTTCCTTTAAGATTTCTAATAAATTCCCGCCATCATAAAATAAAAACTGAAAATGTCCATAAAAAAACCGCCTCTATTAAGAAGCGGTAATGTTTAGACCCAATAAATTGGGTGGTGGTGTATATCCAACCTCTCAAAAAGGACAAACCACCTATTAAGTAACAAATTATAATCAACATATTGTTTAAAATACTCTCAATTTATATCATTTTAGATAATAATTGTTATTTAGCATATAATTTGCTATACATTATATACAAAACTTTTTAATTAAACAAAAATATAGATAAACAACTTTAAAATTCAAATGATGTAGAATGAAAATAAATTATTTAAAAAAAAATACAAAAATTATTGGACACCCCTAAAACATATAAGGATTTTAAAAAAGGATTGTCTCTACTATATAATATGAAAGATGTTTACATAATAAATAATAACAAATTAAAACAAGCAGAGATAGAATATTTACGTAAATTATTTAATAAATATATTCCTTTTGTAACAGAGAATGACTTCATAAATTATAAAGAAATAAAAAAAGAAAAAATATTCCCTAAAGAATATGAATTAAAAATCACAAAGAAAGCTCTCAAAAGAGATTTAAGTTCTATTAATAAAAAAAGATATATACATTTATATAACAGAATTAATGACGCATATATATTTGAAAAAAATGGAAAGTTAAAATATTTAAACAACAAAACCGTAAACACTGATGATAAATATTATAATTACATAATAGATATATATGGTAATATTTTTATTTCAAAACAATATACATGTAACAAAAAAAATCTTAACCACTCCTGTTTAATCAAAAACAGTTGGCCTGTACTAGCCGGTAATATAATCATAAAAAATGGAATAATAAAATACATTGATGAGATATCTGGACATTTCAAGCCTAAAAACAGAGTTTATATTATAAAAAAAGTAATTAAAGATAAAAAAATATACTCTAATGCACAAATTATAGAATCAAAAAACACTCCCTGTTCTTATCAAGATAGATATTATGAAATAGAGAGTGTTAATGACTTACTAAATTTATACAAATGTCAAATACATAAAATAAGTTATTTAAAAAAATTAGTCCTCAAGTTTTGGAAATAGCATTTCTAATTCATTTATTTTTGTTTTAACCTCTAACCTGTAAGGTTTTAAGTCTTCTAATTTTAGGTGATCACTGTTTATATTAAACACTTTGAGGATATTATTAGATATTATCGGGCATATAGGGTATATTGCTGTTCCTATTAATCTAATCGCTTCTAATAAAACATATAAACAAGAATTTAGTTCTGATTTTTTAGAATCATCTTTTGCTAAGCTCCAAGGTTTTATACTATCAACATAAGCATTTATTTTAGATGCTGTTTTTAATATATCATCTGATAACTTATGAATGGCTCCGATGTTATCTATACTTTTTAGTGAAGATGTTAAATCTTTAGATATTTCTTCAATAAGTTTTTTTTCATCACTACTTAATGTAACTTCTGGTATTATACCATCATTGTATTTTTGTAACATCTTACAAGATCTCATATGCAGATTGCCTATGGTGTTTGCCAAAACTTTGTATAGGTCTTTAATTAAATTATCTGATATTTGAGAATCTCTAGAGTTTTGCATTGCATTTACAAGATAAAATCTTAGAGCATCAATACCTACAATATCCATAACATCGTTTGGATCTACAACATTACCAATAGATTTAGACATTTTTACTCCGCCCTCTCCTATCCAATAGCCATGAACCATCACTTTATTTACTGGCTTTAAACCAAGAGCTTTTAACATTATTGGCCAGTATATACAATGTGGTTTTATAATATCTTTTGCCATTAGGTGGATTGAATTGTTCCAATATTTATCAAAATCTTCTGATTCTTGCCAATTTATGCTTGAGATATAGTTTGTTAGAGCATCAAACCAAATATAAGTAACATATTCTTTATCAAATGGTAGCTCTATACCAAGAGATACTCTGTTTTTTGGGCGAGAGATACATAAATCTTCAATTGGCTCTTTTAACATATTTAGAATTTCTGTTGCATAAAAACTAGGTTGTATCCATTCAGGGTTTTCTTTTATATGTGATATTAACCATTCTCTATAAGGATCTAACCTGAAAAAGTAATTCTCTTCTAAAACTTCTTGAGGTTTAACATTGTGATCTGGACAATAACCATTTGCATCTAAGTCGCTTTCTTTTTTAAACTGTTCGCAACCTTCACAATATAACCCTTTGTAACTTTTTTTTATTACTAGGCCTTTTTCATGAATTATATTTAGACATTTTTCCACTAATTTTTTATGTTTTTCACTAGATGTTCTAACAAAAAAGTCATAATCAATATTTAACTTATCAAATAAATTTCTAAAATTGTCACTTTTTGACTTTAAATACTCTTCCGTTCCAAGTGGACTATTTTCACAAGCTTGTTGGTTTTTTTGCCCATGCTCATCAGTACCAGTGGTATAAAATACATTTTCACCTCGCATTATCATTGCTTTTTTTAGAATATCGCCTAAAATCGTTGTATATGCATGTCCTATATGAGGGTCTCCATTAACATAATATATTGGAGTTGTAATGTATTTTGTCATATTTTATCTCCTTAAACTAAAAACATCCCTTTATATATATTTCTTTCAAAAACACAAGAGCTTTTTTATATTTGTTACCTATAAACTCTTGTTCTTCTTCTGTTAAAAATCTTATATTACTATAATTATCTTCCACATCAGCTATTTTAACCAATAATGCTTAAGCATAGCAAATTCTTTTGCTTTCTCATATGTAACTTTATGTTAGTGTATAATATCAAGACTTTATATATTATTAATTATCATTAAAATAATTATATTTAATTTTAAAATATCAAAACCATCCAGAGCAAATCTATATTGGAAGAGCCAAATATTTAAAAAGACGATTAGGACAACATAATCGTGGTGAAGCTACTCATACTAAAAGATTTAAACTTTGGCATATAGAAACTTATATCGCTTTTAATAGTAAAACCAAGGCTGAAAAATTTGAAATATATCTAAAATCCCCATCAGGTAGAGCTTTCATAAACAAAAGACTAATTTAATTCACCTCTATTTTTTTAACTACTCTCTATAATTTCTCCTGAAAAAACGTCATTCCTGTTCTTTTTCCCGTCATTCCTGAGAATGTAGGAAGCTTTCAAACCTTCATCACACCTATCATTGCAAGGCGATTTATTGCCGTGGCAATATGTCAACTAATTTAGAAAATATAATAAAAGAGATTCAGCATAACAGAGAAGTTTAAATATTATATTTCATGAAGAAATACAGAAAATATATCATAGTTATAAAAACTATAACTATTTGAAATAAGGACTTTAAATAACAAAAAAAGCCCCGCAATTAATACTGCAAGGCTTTGTTTTTGGTGGTACATATCCAACTTCTCAAAAAGGACAAAAGCCCTATTCAAAAAAATAAAATACAAGTCTTGATGTCTATACCCTATTAAACTAATTTCTTTAATTAATTTAATTGTTTTATATTATAAGGAAGATTTAATAACAATCCAATATTAATAAACACATTTACAAACAACAATTAAAGTTCGTAAAAAATAACTTCACCTGTTTCTAAGTCGTATAAACCACTAATTATATCAACTTTATTTTTAAAATTAATATTTTTTAGAATATCCTTCATATTTTGAGTATTATTTTTTGTTGTGTTTTCTATAATACAACCACTTTGACTGTTAGCTTCATCAACAGCTGGTTTAATTGATTTCATAATTGCACCACCATTAACATCTTCTGACTGTTTTTTTATAGCAGAAGTAACAGCTCCACATTTTGTATGCCCTAACACTAAAATCAAAGGAGTTTTTAAATTATTAACAGCAAATTCTATACTTTCTATTGCATGACTGTCTAATACATTTCCAGCTGTACGAACTATAAAAAAATCACCAAAACCTCTATCAAAGAATAAAACAGGATTAACTCTTGAATCACTACAACAAACAATAACAGCAATTGGTTTTTGACCTTCTTTAGCTAATTTTTTAATGTATTCCTTGTTTTGGTTTGGATATGTGCACTTGTCTGTAATGAAACGCATATTACCTTCTTTCAATTCTTTTACAATATCATCTTTATTCATATTACATCCTTTTTATTTATATTATCATTTTAGTTTACTTTAATACATTACTATAATTTTACACAAAAAACTCTTTTCTTTTAATAAAACATATTATATATATTTAATATGTAAAGAAAAAAAAGATATTATTAAAATAAAAATATATAAAAGGAAACATAATGAATAAATTTATTACAATATTTCAAAATTTTAAAGGAGACGCTTTTGGAGGAATAACCGCAGGTATAATAGCTTTACCTCTAGCACTTGCTTTCGGTGTGGCAAGTGGAATTGGTGCTACCGCTGGTCTTTATGGTGCTATATTGGTTGGTTTTTTTGCATCATTATTTGGTGGAACAAAAACACAAATCTCAGGACCAACTGGCCCTATAACAGTTGTTATAGCATCTATAATAGCAACAAACCCAGGTAATTTTGAATTGATATTTTCAATAATAATTTTAGCC
Organism: Alphaproteobacteria bacterium UBA5343; assembly: GCA_002410125.1. Lineage (GTDB taxonomy): Bacteria > Pseudomonadota > Alphaproteobacteria > RF32 > UBA5343 > UBA5343. Next base: position 1,739 of record DHQH01000049.1, on the reverse strand, counting down.
GGGTTGTTTCAAGTACTGTTTGGAATATTAAAAATAGGACAATTTGTTAAATATGTTCCATACCCTGTAATATCTGGTTTTATGAGTGGTATAGGTGCAATTATTATAATTCTTCAAATAAACCCAATACTAGGTGAAGAGCCTCAAAACGGTATTATAAACTCTATCATGTCTATTAAAAATTCATTTTCTAATTTAAATATAGAGAGTTTTACTCTTGGTTTATTAACATTAATAATTGTATTTTTTACACCTAACAAGATAAAACAAAAAATTCCTCCAGCTTTAATTGCTTTAGTTGTTGTTACCATTATTAGCCTTTTACTAAAATATGATATAAAAACTATTGGAAATATTCCTATGGGTTTTCCTAATATTAAATTTCCAGTTATATCATTACAAGAATTATCTACAATAACGCCTTTAGCACTAACTCTGGCTATATTAGGAACAGTTGATTCTTTATTAACATCTTTAGTTGCTGACTCTCTAACAAAGGATAAACATGATTCAAACAAAGAACTAGTTGGACAAGGTATTGGAAATATTTTCGCTGGTCTATTTGGAGGATTAGCAGGAGCCGGTGCAACAATGAGAACAGTAATAAATATAAAATCAGGAGGAAAAACAAAAACTTCTGGAATAATTCACTCACTGTTTCTTATGATTATTTTACTAGGTGCTGCCCCTCTAGTTAAAAATATACCAATGGCTGTTCTTGCTGGAATATTAATTAAAGTAGGGTTTGATATTATTGATTATAAATTTCTAAAGATATTACGAGACGCACCAAAATACGACTTAATTGTTATGATAACTGTTTTTTTAATAACAATTTTTTACGACTTAATATTTGCTGTTGGTGTTGGGATAGTCTTATCCTCAGTATTATTAACTATAAGTCTATCAAAACAAACAAAAATAAATATAAAAAATATAGTAAATAAAAATAATAATGAAGAAAAAATTGAAAGAGATTCTAATTATCATATAAGAATTATTAATATTGATGGTGTGTTTTTCTTTGGTTCCACTTCTAGAATATTAATGAGAGTTGATGAATTGATTGGCACCCAATATGTTATATTAAACTGTAAAAATATACCTGACATGGATATATCAGCTTTCTTCGCATTAGAAGATATAATTCAAAGATTAAATGATGAAAATATAGAAACTTTTATAGTAGTTAAAAACACAAAGGTTTCAGAAAAACTTTTAAATCTTGGAATTACAAAACTTATTAATAAAAATAATATATTGTTTCATACTGATGTTGCTATAAAAAAAGCAAAAAAACATTATAACAATTTATTAAAAAATTAAATATATTATAATATTACAAATATAAATTATAATAAAAAGGTTATAAAAAATGAATCGTGAAAAATTTAATGATGTTTTTTTATCAGTTAGTGATTTCTTTAGTCTATTGTCAAACACCGATAGAATTAAAATAATTGGTTTATTACTTAAAAAGGAAATGGATGTTAATGATATCCACAAAGCAATAAATATTAGCCAATCCAGAGTATCTCAACACCTAAGGTTACTAAAAACAAAATCCTTGGTTGAAGAAAGAAGAGAAGGTAAACATATTTATTATCACGTAAAAGACCCACGAGTTTCTAGAATAATTGAATCAGTAATTCAATTCCAAATGATCGGTTTTACATCAGATAAAGAAACAATATCTTTAATGAATGAATTATTTATAATGTGGCATATATAAAATACTG
>DHQH01000012.1:2221-8433 GCA_002410125.1 Alphaproteobacteria bacterium UBA5343 | reverse complement strand
CCAGCGGCAGGCATTGCTACAGCAGCAGCGGCAGCAGATACGCCCCACTCTTCTTCAAGCATTTTAGAAAGCTCAGCAGCTTCCATTACTGTAAGTTTTGAAAGTTCTTCAACTAATTTGGCAAGATCAGCCATTTTTAATTCTCCATTTAATTTAATTTTTTATTTCTATGTAACTTAATTACACACTTATCTCTCACTAATAATCTTATTGTGATTATTACTTAGTTGCAAATGCATTAAACACTCTAGCAAGTTGACTTGCAGGAGCCCCTGTAACGCCAGCAATTTTAGTAGCAGGAGTTTGGATAACACTAATAATTTTAGCACGAAGTTCATCAAGAGATGGAAGAGATGCAAGAGTTTTAATTGCTTTATCATCTAATAAGTCAGCTCCGATAGAACCACCGATCACTTGAAGTTTTTCGTTATCTTTAGCAAAATTCACACATGCTTTTGTAGCACCTACTGGATCTTCACCATAAGCAATGGCTGTTGGACCAGTAAATAAGTCAGCACAGTTTTCGAATTTTGTACCTGCTAATGCAAGACGAGTGAGTCGATTTTTAGTTACACGAAAACTAGCACCGTTTTCACGAATTTTATCTCTTAAGTCTGACACTTCTTCAACTGTTAACCCTTTATAATGAGTAACAACAAGAACACCAGAATTATTGAAAACTTCGTTTAATTCAGCAACTAATTGTTCTTTTTCAGTACGATTCACTTTTGTCTCCGCTTAATTTTAAGAAGGCATAAGCCCTCTTTGCTAAACAAAATGCATAACAGCCTAAACCGTTATACGATTAAGTCCTGTCGAAAGTATATGATGTTTTGGAGATATAAGTTTTTAGGAATAAAAACTTTGTGCCCTTTTCATCTATCTACATAGGGTTTAAGGATTGCTCCACCTATGGTCTCTGACAGGTTGTAGGTTAAAACCTGAGTGTTTTGTAATGTATCTTTTCAAAAGAGTCAATAGAAAAAATCACCTTTCAATTAAATTGAATTTAAAATAAAAAAGATGCCCAGTAAAACTAGACATCTCTTTTTACAATTAATCCTGTAAAACCATTGGGCTGGCTTTCTCAACTACTTTTTCAAAATAGTTTAATCCTACCCAAATCATGATAACCTCACCTAGAGGTTCTCTTCGGGTCCGTCTTGGTTTTAATCCTAGGTTTTTAAGCAGTCTCTCAAACCCAAAAACCTCTACCCTCGAAAGGCTCTGCACTCCAGTATAGATAATTATAATATCCAGAGCTGTTGTCTCCTCTTGAAATGAAATCTTGTCCAAAAGGATTAAATCCTCTTCGGTAAGTTTATACTCCTTTTCAATATAAACTTTTTGGCTATTAATAGCCTTGCCATTAACAGATTTTCCGTTAACATTGGCTCCATTAAGTTTTTTTCCGTTTTTCATATCTCGAAATTTTTAAAGATTAATATTTTAGTGAATTCTATTATACTCTAAATGATACATTACCACATAATAATACGGTAATTAACTAATATGTTAATCCCATCAAATAAAGCTGTCAAACCCATAAAAAAAAACTCCCCTGATTTCTCAAGAGGAGTAATTTTATAAACATCTAATACTTAATAGCACCAGTTCTGTTGTATCATAAGAGATAGATGCTAGACACAAAAAAAGCCCCTGAAAATTTCCAAAGACTTTTTTTTGTAAACATCTAATAATCTGATGAATTTTTTCTCAGTAGAAGTAATTTAAGAAAATTAAAAATTCTAGTGTAGCACTTTACTACATGAATTTTTCATTATTCGCAAAATTACGATTAATGAGGAAAAAGACGAAGATTAAGAATCAACACTAGAAAGGCTTACCTTAACACCAACACCCATAGTAGAACTAAGAGCGATTCTTTGTAAGTAAGTACCTTTAACACCAGTTGGTTTTGCTTTTATGATTTGTGAAATGAAAACTTTAGCATTTTCTAAGATTTTCTCTTCACCAAAGCTAGCTTTACCAATACCAGCATGAACGATACCATTTTTTTCTACACGATATTGAACTTCACCTGCTTTTGCGTTGCTAATAGCTGTTTTAACATCAGCTGTAACAGTTCCAAGTTTTGGGTTTGGCATCATGCCTTTTGGACCTAAAACTCTAGCAACACGACCAACAACACCCATCATATCTGGAGTTGCGATACATCTATCAAAGTCAAGTTTACCACCAAGAATAGCATTCATTAAGTCTTCATCACCAACGATATCTGCACCGGCTGCTTTTGCTTCATCAGCTTTATCACCTTTTGCAAATACAGCAACTCTAACTGTTTTACCATTACCATTTGGAAGTTGACAAACACCTCTAACCAATTGGTCAGCATGTTTTGGATCAACACCTAAATTCATAGAAACTTCAATTGTTTCATCAAATTTAGCTTTTGCATTTTCTGCGACTAATTTCACAGCTTCTTCTAAAGAATATAGGTTTTCTCTATCGAAAGAAGAATATGAATTTTTAATTCTTTTACCTTTTATAGCCATTTATCTTATCCTTCTACCGTAATACCCATTGAAACACATTGCCCTTTAACCATATTCATAGCAGATTCAACTGTAGAACAATTAAGGTCAGGCATTTTTGCTTCAGCGATTTCTTTAACTTGAGCTTCTGTAATTGTAGCAACTTTATCTTTATTTGGAACACCAGAACCTTTTTTGATGTTAGCTGCTTTTTTAAGATAATAAGCAACTGGAGGTAATTTTGTTACAAACGAGAATGTTCTATCTTCATAAGCTGTAATAACTACAGGAATGATCATACCAGCATCCATTTTTTGAGTTTCTGCATTAAAAGCCTTACAGAATTCCATAATGTTTAGACCTTTTTGACCTAAAGCAGGACCTACTGGAGGTGAAGGGTTAGCTTTACCAGCTTCGATTTGAAGCTTGATATAACCAGCTATTTTTTTATTTCCTTTTGCCATTTTATTTCCTTTTCAGTTGGATGTGGTCCGACTATGGCTAGTCTCCCACATTAAGTTTAATCACAATCCTCTACGAATTGTGAACTGCAGTATATACAAAAGATTCCGTTTTGCAACATTTTTTTATACATCACCGTCATTGCGAGAAAATATTTAATTTTCAAAGTAACTTTGTCTCCTCTCACCTGTCATTGCGAGGGTTTTAAACAGTAGCAATTTCATCTTTTCCCTGTCATCCTCGAGCTCTGCTCGGGGATCCAGTTCTATTGCTTCAGCAATTCAATTTAAAACAAAAAAAGACGGTCAGAAACCCAACCATCTTTTTTATTTTAGTATTTTCTTTTTAGAAAATCTATAATATCCAACAATTTTTTTAATTTTTGGATATTTTTTTCACCAGAAACTCTTATATATTCACCACCTTCACCACTCACATTATCAAACTCTATAGAAAAATGGGTTAACCCAAACACTAAGTTAACGAGGTGAGCTTTAGAACCTTCTGCAGGAAATTTTAGATGTATACCATTATCATCAGTATATTCTACAAATGTAAAATCTGAGATATACCCTAAAAAACGCACTTTATTATCATCTAATTTACTCATAATTTTTTATTTATATTAATTTTTATCTAAATATATACCTATAAATTATCTGCAAGTAATAAGATAAATAATAAGTAATTAGCAATCAATACATCAGTTTTAGACAAAATTACCAAACAAGAAAATATAAAAAAAGCCCACTCAATTGAGCAGACTTTCTAAATTCTTCTATATAATTTCGTTATTTTTCTAACCTTACCTTTTTAGCTATAAAGAATGTAATATGAAGGATTTTGTGCGAGTAGAAATAAATTAAGAAAAGCCAAAACTTGAACTTAGCAACTTACTAAGTGAGTTTTGGCTTATTTTGAAAATTTACGATTAATCGTGCAAAAGAAGAAGATTATCCAAGTTTTTCAACCTGAGAATATTCCAACTCCACCGGTGTCGCACGACCGAAAATAGAAACTGAAACTTTTACTCTTTCTTTTTCGGAGTCTACTTCTTCTACTAGACCATTAAATGTTGCAAATGGACCATCAATAACTTTTACATTTTCACCAATTTCAAATGTAATGGCTGACTTAGGTCTATCAATACCTTGCTCAATTTGTTTAATAATTGTTTGAGCTTCTTTTTCTGTGATAGGGATTGGCTTACCTTTATTTCCCAAGAAACCTGTAACTTTTGGAGTATTTTTAACTAGGTGCCAACTTTCATCAGACATTTCCATATTAACAAGGATATATCCTGGGAAGAATTTTTTCTCAGAGCTTACTTTTTGCCCTTTTTTAACTTCAACTACTTCTTCTGTTGGAACAAGCACTTCGTTAATTTTTTCTTCTAATTTTTTCATTACTGCTTGTTCTTTGATAGATTCTGCTACTTTTTTCTCAGAACCTGAATATACATGAACAACATACCAACGAGCTGCCATCTAACTAACCTCCAATACCGAATATAAGCTGAACGACCCAACTAAAGATCACATCTACAAAGAAGAAAAAGCATGATGCCAATGCAGTTAGAATAATCACCATTACAGCAGACATTGTAGTTTCTTTTCTTGTTGGCCAAGTAACTTTTTTAACTTCTTGTTTTACTTGTCTCATAAATTGACTTGGATTTGTTTTTGTCATAAGCCTATTTCCGTTTTAATTTACATAAAATTTTCTAAAACACTATCTTAAGATTGTTTCTAAGAAGTGAATTTGCTACATAGCACTAAACACTTCAAATAAATGATTTTAGTGTAAAATATGTTTTAATTTTTGAATTATTTTGTTTTATATTTAGGCAGGTTTTGTTCGTAATACCGGTAGTATTTCGGACAAGTTCTAACGATAATATAACTCAAAATAATAAAAAAATAATCTTACTTTTACAATAAAATCATTTATAACTGGCAGGGGTGACAGGAATCGAACCCGTAGCCCTCGGTTTTGGAGACCGATGCTCTACCAATTGAGCTACACCCCTATAATTAAAAAAAACCATAATAATATCTTACTTAATTGTCAAGGGTCGCAGCCTCACTACGACCCTAACAATATAAATATTGTTGTATTAAATCACCAACTATTTGATAATTTTAGCAACAACACCGGCACCAACAGTTCTACCACCTTCACGGATTGCAAATCTTAAACCTTCATCCATAGCAATAGGAGCAATTAGTTCGATATTCATTTTGATGTTATCTCCAGGCATTACCATTTCTGTTCCTTCAGGAAGCTCAATAGAACCTGTTACATCTGTTGTTCTGAAATAGAATTGTGGTCTATAGTTTGAGAAGAAAGGAGTATGACGTCCACCTTCTTCTTTTGTTAAAATATAGCACTCACATTCAAATTTTGTATGTGGTGTAATTGAACCAGGTGTCGCCAACACTTGACCACGTTCAATATCTTCTCTCTTTGTACCACGAAGAAGAATACCAACATTATCACCAGCCTCACCTTGATCTAAAAGTTTTCTAAACATTTCAACACCTGTACATGTTGTTTTTTGTGTTTCTTTCAAACCAACGATTTCAATTTCTTCACCAACTTTAATCACACCAGCTTCTACTCTACCTGTAGCAACTGTACCACGACCTGAAATTGAGAATACATCTTCAACAGGCATAATAAATGCTTTATCTTTTGGTCTTTCTGGTTGTGGAATATATCTATCAACTTCTGCCATTAATTTCATAATAGCTTCTTTACCAATAGCATCATCTTTACCCTCAAGAGCTGCTAATGCAGAACCTGCAACGATAGGAATATCATCACCTGGGAAATCATAAGATGATAATAATTCTCTAATTTCCATTTCTACTAATTCTAATAATTCTTCATCATCAACTTGGTCTACTTTATTCATAAACACTGCTAATGCTGGAACACCAACTTGTCTTGCAAGTAGGATATGTTCTCTTGTTTGTGGCATTGGACCATCAGCTGCTGATACAACTAAAATAGCTCCATCCATTTGTGCCGCACCAGTAATCATGTTCTTAACATAGTCTGCGTGACCAGGACAGTCAACGTGAGCATAGTGACGATTATCTGTTTCATACTCAACATGAGCTGTCGAAATAGTAATACCACGTGCTTTTTCTTCAGGTGCTTTATCAATATCATTATAATCTTGGAATTCAGCTCCACCAGCTTCCGCTAATACTTTTGTTATAGCTGCTGTTAAAGTTGTTTTACCATGGT